>JAJYFE010000106.1:11921-16048 GCA_021785435.1 Planctomycetota bacterium | reverse complement strand
GAAAAAGGAGTTGGAGGACATCGCCAGGGAACTCTCCCAGATAAATCCGTCGGCCGCAGCCAGCTTGGAGGAAGGCTTGGAAGACACGCTGACACTGCACCGCTCTCCGCAGGCGAGTCGCCCACGGCGACCTGGGCCTGCCGGAAGTCGTGCGCGTTAGTTTACGCAGCGCCAACTGGATTGAGAGTCTGTTCTCGGTGGCGCGCCAGACCACCCGACGGGTGAAGCGTTGGCGCAACGCCGATCAGGTCTGGCGCTGGGCTGGCAGCGGCCTGCTGGAGGCCGAGAAGACCTTTCGACGTGTGAAAGGGTATGCCGTGATGGGTGTGTTATTGAAGGCGCTGGGGCGCGGGGTTGACGCCGCCAAGGTCGCCGCGTGTAGAGTGTTGTCCATCCCTGCCGTTCTCCATTTTCAACGGAGAGCGGGACAAGCCCCAAGAATCGGGGCTACCTCGCGGTGGCCCGGCATTAATGCGAGATAGGCTACGCGTGTCAACGCAAAGGAGTCGACTGCATGGAACAGCGACCGTTGCGGCCGGGCGAACATGCGTCCGGGCCGGCAACGGCCTCCTGCGAGGGTGTTTCCGGCGTCAGGTCAGCCTGAGCCTGCTATGGTCCGACCGTCGCGGCGGCCGCGTGTGCGCGGTCGGCATGAGGGTCTCAGACCAGTCTGTAAACAGCGCCGCCCGCACCGGACCTTCATTATGTGGCCGTTCCCGCGGAGCCTGCGGCTCCGTGGCGAGGGCTGATTAGATGGATCGCGCGGAGGATTTTGTGTTGTCGGAACCAGGACTGGACAGCGGAGAGCCTTTCATGGATAGCAAGTGCAGCCTCACCGAAGGCCGGTGAATTAATGATTTTTGCTCATCAGAGGGGGAAGTCAGACTTACGCTTGGGGGTTATGAATATTTCCAGGCCCGTAGGTGCCCGCAGGGCAGGAGCGACTGACGTGAGGGCTTGGCCGGGATGGCGGTGACGCGGAAACATAAGCGGTCACCGGCCCAGGATTTCGCGCGGGGCAAGAGGAAGGCCGCTGGTTTCCATAGCCCGTCAGGTCGCGGCGCCCGGGCTTGCCGCCGGCGGCGGAGGTGATGATGCGCCCGGTTGGACTTTGCGGAATTTGCCGGTCTTCGGGTCAACTTTGCCCTTGTTACGGTCCAGCTCGAGGGTTTTAACGGTCCCACCGGCGTCGGTAATTTTTTTCCGGGCCTGTTTGCTGACTTTGGCCGCCACGACGTTGAGTTTGCGGGTAAGCGGTCCGTCGCCGAGGATCTTCACCGGGAAACGCTCATCGCGAATTAGATGGCGGCTTACCAGGGCCGCCGCGTCCACGATCTGATGATCTTCAAAATGGCGGTCCAAGTCCCCCACGTTGATCACGTAAAAGCGCTGGGCGAACGCGGCATTGTTGAAACCGCGCTTGGGCAAACGGCGAAACAGCGGCATATTGCCCCCTTCACTGCCGAAGGCTGGTCCGCCCCCGGCCCGGGCGCCGCTGCCCTTGGTGCCGCGCCCGGAGGTTTTGCCGTGTCCACTACTTTCACCGCGCCCGACGCGTTTACGAAGCTTGTGGGCACCGGCATCGCGGGTTATTTCGTGAATCATCATGGATATGGTGTCCTGTCGATGGTTCTGGTGAACAGCCCGGCGCCAAGCGCCGTGCACTTCGCAGCCAGTACCTACGCCCGGGCTTGTTCAATCTGCTCCCGGGTCCGCAGCGACTGCAGCGCCGTCAGGGCCGCCTTGCAGAGATTTTTTTTGTTGGTCGAGCCGTAGGCTTTGGTCAGGATATCGCGAATACCGGCGAGCTCGAAAATGGGCCGGACAAAACGGCCAGCCTTAATGCCCGTCCCCGGCCGCGCGGGAATCAACTTGATGCGGCTGGCGCCGAAGCGGCCCAGGACCTCGTGGGGGATGGTGTGGCCATCGAGAGCCACCTGAACCATCCGCCGCCGGGCGTCTTTGGTGGCCTTATCCACCGCGGCGGGAACCTCCCGGGCACGGGCGTAACCAAGCCCAATAGAGCCGCCGCGGTTACCGGTGGCCACCAGGGCCTCGAACGAAAAGTTCTTGCCGCCCTTGACCACCTTGGCGCTGCGGAACACGCCGACGGTGCTGGATTCCACACCGCGTTCATCATCAAACTGCCGTTGGGCCATGGCTATTGAGCCTCCCGTTCAGGCGCCACCTGGAAAGGCGGCAGGGCGCCGCGTCGACCAGGGCGGCGCCGCCTTAAAATTTCAAACCACCTTCGCGGGCCGCGGCGGCCAAGGCCTTGACGCGACCATGAAAACGATACGGTCCACGATCAAACGCCACCTGGACAATCCCTTTCTCCAAGGCCCGCGCGGCGATGATTTTACCGATGGCGGTGGCGGCCTTCACGTTCCCGCCGCGGGTCACTTCGCTGCGGATGGCCTTGTCCATGGTTCCGGCCGAGGCCAGGGTGCGCCCGCGGCTGTCATCGATGACCTGGGCGTAAATGTGTTTCAAACTGCGAAACACCGCCAGGCGCGGCCGAGCGGTGGTTCCGCGTATCGAGCCGCGAACCCGGGCTTGGCGACGTTGCCGTCGTTGCAATTTAATCGTGGCGCTGCTGGTCATAAGACCTCCCGTCATTCAGGTCGATCCGCCACCGGCAGATCCTCGGATGGCGTGTTGGCGTCCGGCGACCGACCCGGGCATTAGGATGCGGCGGTCAAGGCCCAGCCCAAAGTTCGCCGATCCGGCGCCGCGGTTCATCGCCCCCAGGTCCCGGCGTTACTTGGCGCCGGCGCCGGCAAACTGTTTGCCGGCCTTGCGGCGGACCACTTCGTTGGCGTAACGGATACCTTTGCCCTGATAAGGCTCGGGTTTGCGCACCCGCCGGATTTCCGCGGCAAACTGGCCGACCACCTGTTTGTCGGCCCCGCTGATATTGATGCGCGTGCCCTGGCCTTCGATTTTTACCGCCACGCCCTCGGGTATCGGCAGTTTAATCTGATTGGCGAATCCGACGGAAAGGGCGACCATTTTTTCCTGCATTTCCGCCTTGTAGCCAACGCCCTGAATCTCCAAATCCCGGCTGAAGCCGTCGTGCACGCCCCGAACCATGTTCGCCAGCAAGGCTCGGGTCAGACCGTGCACGGACCGGCTGATCTTTTCATCGTTGACACGTTCCACCACCAGCCGGCTTGCACTGCCTTCGGCGGCCAAGGATACCTTGACGTTGGGATGATGCCGCAGCGCCAATTTACCCTTGGGTCCTTCCACCCGGATGTCACGGCCCTGCACCGTGACTTTGACATCGGCGGGTACGGAAACCGGTTTTTTGCCTATGCGGCTCATACGGAACCTCAATAAATCGTCGCGAGCAATTCGCCGCCGATATTGCGCTGCCGCGCCTGCCGATCGCTCAGAACACCGGCGCTGGTGGAAAGCACGCCGATGCCCATGCCATTGATCACTCTGGGAAATCCCCGCACCCCGCGATAGACCCGGCAACCCGGCCGGCTGACCCGTCGTACATTGTGGATAATCGATTCACCCGCAGGAGTGTACTTGATGGTCAGGCGGATCAAGCCCTGGTGCGTACCATCGTCCAAATTGGCATAAGCGGAGATGTAGCCCTCTTCCTTGAGCACGCGGGCGATGCCGGCGCAGATTTTCGAGTGTTTTACATCCACCGTTTTGTGCCGGGCGTGCGCGGCGTTGCGCAGGCGGCAAAGCATATCCGCAATCGTATCGGTCATCAGTTCCTCGCTTGAGGCTCTCAGCTTTTCGCAAGCGGCGGTCCGCCGGGCGATCCTGAACCCAACCCCGACACCGGCAACACCGTGGTTCGGCGGCGCCTTGGCTCTGACCGCCAACCCACCGTGGTTCCGGAGCGCTCCAGCGCCCCGGCTCCAGCCGTCGTCGCACCGGCTCATCCCGCAAGCCGGCAGCCGCCTGCCTACCAGGAGCTTTTCCGAAGTCCTGGGATTTTACCATCCGAAGCTAATTGGCGCAGCACCAACCGCGAAACCCGGAATTTACGATAATAACCGCGCCGCCGGCCCGTGATTTCACAGCGCCGCGTCAGCCGGGTGGCGCTGGAATCGCGCGGCAATTTCGCCAACCCGACAAAATCCTTGGCGGCTTTGAGCTTG
>JAJYFE010000106.1:0-11911 GCA_021785435.1 Planctomycetota bacterium | reverse complement strand
ATTTTTCCATGCTGTCGTCGCCATAGGGGTTTGACTCTCCAAAACTATCGCCGTCGCAAGCACGCGGAGGTTAATCCCGCGTTTGATTTCCTGTCGGCCGCCCACCACCGCAGGATCACGCGCTGCGCAACGGCACCTCGGTTACCCGGCCTTCCGCTGGGAGGATTCTTCCCTCCGGAAAGGAAACCCCAGCGCCCGCAGCAGGGCGAAACCATAGCGATCGTTGCCGCCGGTGGTCACGATGCTGATGGCCAGCCCCTGATGGAACGTCACCTGATCGGCACGCACCTCCGGGAAAACGGTTTGCTCCGCCAAACCCAGATTATAGTTGCCGCGTCCATCAAACGCCTGCGGCGGCAAGCCGCGGAAGTCTTTCACCCGCGGGATCACCAGGGTGATGAGGCGGTCCAGGAACTCCCACATGCGCCGGCCGCGCAGCGTGACCTTGGCGCCAATTTCCATCCCTTCGCGCAACTTAAAATTTGACACACTCTTGCGAGCCTGGCAGACCACCGCCTTCTGTCCGGCGATGGCGGTGAGTTCCTTGACCGCAGCCTCCAGCCGCGGCTTTTCAGCGATGGCCTTGCCCAGCCCCATGCTCACCACGACTTTGGTGAGGCGCGGCGCGGCGAGGCGGTTTTTAATGCCCAGCTCCTGCCGCAGCGCGGGCACAATTTCATCCTGGTAACGTCGGTACAGCCGCGGGACATAGCCGGCGGGAAAAGGCAACGGCGCCTCGGCGACCTCGCGCGGCGGCTTGGGCGGGACCTTTTTGGGCTTTCCCGCCGGAACTGCCGCCTTGCCTCCGCCGGCGCCCGGCGCCGCGGCAGGGGTGGCGGCAGCCGGCGCGGCGGCCGCAGCCGGCGTTTTGGCCTTGGGATCAACTGGAGCTGCTTTTTCTTTACTCATCACTGCTTACCTTACGCCACGGCCATCGGCCGGATTCAGGCCTGCCCGACCCCGCCGAGATCGCTGCCGGTTTTAACGGCGAGGCGATGTTTCTGACCGTCCCGCAGGATAAATTTTACCCGCGCGCCCCGACCGGTTTTCGGATCCACCGGTTGCACCTTGCACAGGGCCAATGGTGCCGGCTTCTGCACCCGGCCGCCGTGGCGGTTTTTTGCGCTGGGCCGCACGTGCTTCCAGACCATGTTCACACCCTCCACCAGCACGCGCTGGCGCTCGGGGTACACGGCGAGCACCTTGCCCGTCCGGCCGCGGTCATCGCCGGAGCGAATGTAAACCAGATCATCTTTACGTATTCTTGCCGCCATGCTTGCCGATCCTCAAACCACTTCGCTGGCCAGGGACACAATTTTCATAAAATTCTTTTCACGCAATTCGCGGGCCACGGCGCCGAAAATGCGGGTGCCCCGCGGGGCTCCCTCGTTGTCCACCAACACCACCGCGTTGCGGTCAAAACGCACGTAGCTGCCATCGGTCCGCCGAATGGGCTGCTTCGTGCGTACGATCACCGCCCGCGCCACCTCGCCCTGCTTGACATCCCCATTCGGCATTGCCTTCTTCACGGCCACCACAATCAGGTCGCCCACCGCGGCGGTGCGGCGCGTGAACTTGCCCCGGGCCGAAGAGCCGCCGAGCACTTTGATGCACATCACCTGTTTGGCGCCGGTGTTGTCGGCCACATCCAGTCTGGTCTGCTGTTGTATCATCGCTCTAAGCTCTTTAAGCCATCCGCGGTCAGCGGTCCGCCGCCGGCTCCGGGGCAGTCGTGGGCTTATGCCGCTGAAACATCTGGGACGCTTCGCCCTGGATGGCCGACAGATCAATCTGCTGGCCGCGGCTGACCACCCGCACCAGGCGATAGGCCTTGGTCTTGCTGTAGGGGCGGCACTGCATCACCTCAACGTGATCGCCCCGGCGGCTTTCATTTTTCTCGTCGTGCACGTGCAGGACGGTTTGCCGCTTGATATATTTTCCAAACTTGGGATGCCGGGCCAGATATTCAAACACCACCCGGCGCGTTTTCCGGCTTTTATCCGCGGTCACCACGCCGATAATGCGGGGGCGCAGCCGGCGGGACCCGCGCTTGTTTTCAGCCGATGCGTTAATCGTTTTCGTTTCCGTCATCATGGTTTTTCCATACACCAACCCATTCCGCCGCAACCGCGCACCGATCGCACCGGAAGATAAACCGGTGGTCTATATCCCACCGACAACCTACCCCCGCATTATCATGCGGCGCCCACCGGCTTCTCCGCCCCGGCCTGCCGCTCCCGCAGCAGGGTTTGGATCCGGGCTATTTCCAGCCGCGCCTTGCGGAACTGCGTCAGGTCGGCGACTTTATCCGTGGCCTCCTGCGAGCGCAAGGTCAGCAGGTGGCGGCGAAGTTCCTCCCGGCGCAGCTGCAGTTGCTGGTTATCCAAGGCCCGCAATTCGCTCAACATCTGCTTGCGTTTGGTCGCCATCGCCTACCTTTACATCGTATGCCGTCGCTGCAGGAACCGGCAGCGAACGGGCATTTTACAGGCCACGCGTGAAAAGGCGCGTTTGGCCACCGTTTCATCGACCCCGGCGATTTCAAAAAGAATCGTCCCGGGCTTGACTTCGGCCGCCCAGAATTCCGGCTCACCTTTGCCCGTACCCTGGCGGGTCTCCAGCGGCTTCTTCGAAAAACTCTTATGGGGGAAAATGCGGATATACGCCCGGCCCTCCCGGGCCAGATAGTGCGTACAGGCCATACGGCCCGCCTCAATCTGGCGTCCGCTGATACGGCCGGCCTCCAGCGACTGCAGCGCATATTCACCGAAGGTGACGCGATTGCCCCGCGTGGCATTGCCCTTGAGAATACCACGTTGCTGCTTTCTCCATTTCACCCGCGCGGGCATCATGGCCATATTCGGTTTTCTCCACGCGCCGCGGGGTACCCGCCCGGCGGCTTGGTTGGCGTCCGGTGCTCACCGGCGCCGCGACCGTCGCGGCGCCCGAGCCAGGGCCGCGGCTTCGGCCGCCGCTTCCAGGTCGGCGAACAGCCCCCGATAAATCCACACCTTAATACCGATTACCCCATAGGGGGTGCGGCAGTGCACCAGGCCGTACGAAATATTCGCCTGCAGCGTGTGCAGGGGGATGCTCCCGCTGCTATGTTTTTCCACCCGCGCGATTTCCGCCCCGCCAATGCGCCCGGCGATCTGGATTTTCACGCCCAGCGCCCCGGCGTTCCGGGAGGCCTCCGCCTTCTGTTTGAGCACGCGCCGAAACGAGGCGCGTTTTTTTATCTGCTCGGCGATGCCCTCCGCCACCAACTGGGCGTCGAGATCCGGTTTATTAATTTCCGCAACGTCTATTTTTACTTTGCGTTGCGTGAGAGCTTCCAGGGCCTCGCGCAGTTTGTCGACTTCCGCCCCCTTTGGCCCGATCACCACTCCCGGCCGCGCGGTATGAATGATGATCTTCAATTCCTCGCGGGTGCGTTCAATTTCTGTACGGGCCGCGGCGGCATAGGGGGGGCGCCGGTTGAGACGCTGGTCAATAAAATCACGTATCTTTTGATCCTCCACCAGCAGTTCGCCGAAAAGTTTTTTTGGAGCGAACCACCGGCTGGACCAGCCTTCCGTGATCCCCGTGCGAAAACCGATGGGATTAGTCTTTTGACCCATTACCGAACCTCTATTGGCCAAAGCACCCCGTGCTACCTGGTGGCTGGCCGGCATCCCACGGCACACCACCGCCTGATCATGCCGCCGCCCGGGACGAAGGCGATTCGCCAGGCCGAACGGCGCTGGCCGACGGCGGCGACGCTTCCTGGGGCGCCGCGGCCAGTGACGCCTGGCTGGCCGGCGGCGCGGCCGGACGCCGGCGCACTTTCCGCCGCGGCTTGAGCCGCTCGGCGCCTTCATCCACCTCCACGGTGATGTGGCATGTGCGTTTCAAAATGCGGTAACTTTTGCCCCGGTCCTTGGGCGCAAAACGCTTAACCGTCGGACCCGCGTTGCAAAAGCACCGACATACATAGAGATCTTCGACCTCCGCTTCGGCTTCATCCGCATTCGCCACCGCGCTACGCAGCGTCTTGGCGAGCATGGTCGCGGCGCGCTGCTTGGAAAACGTCAGCAGATCCAGCGCTTCGCCGACGGGCTTGCCGCGGATCAGCTCCGCCAGCAACTGGGCCTTGCGGGGCGTCGTCCGCGCAAATCGCCATGTCGAAATATACGCCATATTCAACCTCGTATCCGACGCGCCCATCGGCCGCCGGCCTATTCCACGTTCGCGGTCCCCGGTAGCCGGCATACCGGCCGGCGCGGCTCGCCACGGTTACGTCTTCGTTTCTTCTTCCTTCTTCACCGTGGAATGCCCGCGAAACACACGCGTCGGGGCAAACTCGCCCAGTTTATGGCCGACCATATCTTCGCTGATAAAAACCCGCACATGGGTCTTGCCGTTATGAACCAAAAAGGTGTGGCCGACAAAGTCCGGGATGACCGTACTGGCCCGGGACCAGGTCTTCACCGGCTCTTTGGCCCGACGTTCATTAAGCCGATTCACCTTCTCCAGCAGGTGATAGGCTACAAACGGCCCTTTTTTCGTGCTGCGACTCATCGTGTTTGCCTCTGTCTTTCCCTGGCCTCGTCGGGGAAATAATTTATCTTCTCCGCAGAACCGATTCACCATAGCGCACGGTCATGCGCCGCCGGAGGATCTTACTGGATGAATTCTTGCGTGGGTTGCGGGTCTTGCCACCCTTGGCGGGAACGCCCCATTTACTCACCGGATGCCGCCCCCCGCCAGAACGACCTTCACCGCCGCCTAACGGATGGCTGACCGGGTTCTGCGCCACGCCGCGCACCGTGGGCCGAATGCCGCGATGTCGCGTGCGGCCGGCCTTGCCCCAGCGGATATTCGCCCAATCCATATTGCCAATCTGGCCGATGGTGGCCCGGCACTTCCAATGAATCTGCCGGATCTCCCCGGAGGGCAACTGCACGGTGGCCAGTCCGGCATCCTTACCGATCAATCGCGCCACCCCGCCGGCGCTGCGCACGATTTTGCCACCCTGGCCGGGGGCGGATTCAATATTATGGATTTCCAGCCCCACGGGAATCATTTCCAGCGGCATCGCGTTGCCCGGTGATTTTTCGATGTCGGGATGCGTGCCGCTTTCGACCGTAGCGCCAACGCGCAGATTCTGCGGAGCCAGAATGTAGCGTTTCTCGCCGTCCTCATACTCCAACAAAGCGATAAACGCGGAGCGGTTGGGATCGTATTCCAGCGCGGCAACCTTGGCCTTAATACCGTCTTTATCCCGTTTGAAATCGATCCGCCGGTATAATTGCTTGTTGCCGCCACCGATATGCCGGCAAGTGATCCAGCCGCGGTGGTTGCGTCCGCCCGTCTTGCGCTTCGGCTCAATTAACGATTTTTCCGGCTCCCAGCGGGTCAGTTCGCTGTAAGCGTTCACGGAGCTGAACCGCCGGCCGGCGGAAGTCGGTTGGTATTGTCTAATCGGCATGATGGTCTCGCTTACCCCGGCGCACCGGGGCCGGGCTTTTTACCGCCGGGGAGCGGTGGCTCCGCTGGCGGCGCCCGGTCCTTTAGTAAATATCCAACTTGTGGTCCGGATGTACCTGAACCACCGCTTTTTTCCACGCCGGCGTCGTTCGGTAGCCGTGTTTGGACCGCCGGCTCCTTCCCGGCACCACGCTGGTGCGCACTTCAGACACTTTTACGTGATAAATCTCTTCAATGGCCTGCCGGATGCTGGTCTTATCAGCCCGGCGGTCCACTTGAAAGCTGTAGGCATTGCGGTGGGTGCCCAGAAAAACGCTCTTTTCCGACAGCAGCGGCCGCTTGATAATGTCCGTCAGTTCCAGCTTCATCGCTTCAGTTCCACTTGGCCATCGCCAATTGCAAATCTCAAATCTGAAATTCCAGATTTCAAATCTTCAACTCATCCTGGCCCCGTCGGGGGCGCCGCGTCGGTGGCCGCAGGGGGCGCCGGAGACAGCGGGGGCGGCGCACCGCCGGCCGCAGGCGGATCCTGGGACAGCGGATTCAGTGGGCCGCCGGCCGCAGGGTTAAGCACGCGGCCCAGCGCGGTTTTCGTCATCAGCAGGGTGCGGCAAGCCAAGATATCGTAAGCATTCATTTCCGCGGCGGGTTTGAGGGTTGCGCCGGCCAGGTTGCGGGCGGACAACCACAGGTTGCGATCCCAGCCGTCGGTGGCGATCAGCACGGAGCGATCAATGTGCAGGGCCTTGAGCAGGTTGGCGATGGGTTTGGTTTTAGGGGTGGCGACCGAAAGGCTGTCGAGTACTTTTAAGCGGTTGGACTTGATCTTACACAGGATGGCGTTGTTGCGGGCGAGGCGACGTTGGCGGACGGGCATGAGCTGGCGAAAGTCCCGGGGCCGTTTCGCGAACGCCATGCCGCCGCCCTTCATAATGTTCGTGCGCAAATTGCCGCGGCGCGCATTACCGGTCTTTTTCTGGGCATACAGCTTGCGCGTGGAGCCGGCCACGTCGCCGCGGCCACGTGTGGCTACCGTTCCCTGGCGGCGATTAGCCTGGAACATAACCACCGCTTGTTTAAGCAGGCGCGGCCGCACTTGACCGCCAAGTTTCGCCTCGTCCACGGTCATCTTGGCCACTTCCTGGCCAGTTTGGTTGTATACCGGCAATTCGATCATTACACCAAGCTCTTAGCTTTCAGCTAGCTCTATTCCGCAGCACGGGCCTTGACCGTCGCGCGTCCGATCGCGGCAACCCTGAAACCTATCCCCTGACACCCAAGCCCCTAACGCGGCAATCTAACTCTTCGTCTTGGCCTTCCGCACGAACACCAACCCGCCGTTGGCTCCAGGTACCGTACCTTTAATAAGCAACAGATGCTTTTCCTTATCCACGCCTACCAAGGCCAGATTACGAGTGGTAATGCGATCCACGCCCATGTGCCCGGCCATCTTCTTGCCCTTTTTGATCGCCCGCCCATGGCCGCGGGTTCCCTGGCCGCCACCGATACTGCCCGGCGAACGGTGCTTGCGTTCTGTGCCGTGTGACGCCGGCTGACCGCCAAAGTGCCACCGTTTCATGGCCCCCTGGAAGCCCTTGCCTTTACTCGTGCCCATCACGTCCACCCATTTGATGGCGTCAAAGCAGGACACATCTACGGTCGCCCCGGGCGCAATCCGTGGCTTAACCGCAAGTCGCACTTCCCGGAAGAACCGTTTCGGCGCCGCCAGCCCCGCTTTTTTGCAATGGCCGACGATAGGCTTGGTGCTGCGGCGTTCCTTAACGTCTTCAAAACCAAGCTGCACGGCGTTGTAGCCGTCCTTGCCGTCCTCCGTTTTTACCTGCGTGACGGTGCACGGTCCCGCCTGCACCACGGTCACGGGGATGGCGGCGCCGGCTTCGTCATACACCCGCGTCATGCCCACCTTGCGGCCCAGAAGAGCCGCCAATGGAAGTTCCGCCGGCGCGGACAGCGTGCTTGTGGCATGGTCGCTCATGGAAAGTCCTCGGCCGTCGCAAGGCCTCCTTGGGAACCCGTTATCCGCGAGCGTATAGCGGTGTCAGGTTCTCCCGGATATCCCGTCCGGCCGCCCGCGCTGGGGCATGAAGCCGGCTTAACATCGGCGAACTTGGTGGTTGGGGCCGCAGTCCCAAGCTTCCGGGGCCGTTTTATCCCACGGCGGCTTTCAAAAGCGTTCGGCGCTTCGGAACCCACCAGTCCACCCGAGATCACACAGGTGGCGCCCTATCAACGGACACTTAATTGTCAGTGCACCCTGCGGCCTTTATCTGCCGCGAAAACCCTTTACTTCCCACTCAATCTCAAATCTCGAATCCGCCTACGCCTTAATCTTCACAAACACACCCGCGGGAACCACCAGACGATTCAGCGCCTCCACCGTTCGCGAGGTCGGCTCAAAAATGTCGATGATCCGCTTATGCGTGCGGATTTCATACTGTTCCCGGCTCTTCTTGTCAATGTGCGGCGAGCGGAGCACTGTGTATTTCTCGATCCGCGTTGGAATCGGTATCGGTCCCAGCACCCGGGCGCTGGTGCGTTTTGCGTGATCGACAATTTCCTTCGCCGAGGCGTCCAGCGCCCGATGGTCATACGCCTCCATTCGGATGCGGATCTTTTCGTGTTGATGCGGAGCCGTCACCATAACTATCCTATTTCCCTTTCGGCCGCCTTACATCCGTCATTCCAGACGGCGGGCGAAACCATCTAGTATACCGGCCACCGCGTTCCTGTCAAACCAGTCTAAATTCCAGTTTCATCCGCGCTACCCCTGGGCATCCCCGCCCCTATCCCTTCATGCGTAAAACCACTATCGCCGCAATGCTCAGAATGCCGAACACCACGCCCACCACGCCGTTGATGGTCATGAAAGCCAGGTTTACCCGCGAAATATCCCGCGGCGTTACCAGTGACTGCTCGATGCCCAGCAGCCCTAGGACGATCAGCCAACCCGCCCAGTACCACGGTCCCAGCGCCGCGCCCCCGCCGAGACCCAAACCAAATGCCAGCAGACCCAGAACCGCCAGCACATGGCACACACGAGACACCCACAGCGAACCCGAAACCCCCACCGCCGCCGGAATGGAATATAGCTTTTCGCGTCGATCCACCTCCCAATCCTGCAGCGCATAAAGAATATCGAACCCCGCCGTCCAGAACAGAACGGCAGCGGCCAGCCATAGCACCTGCGCCGTCAGCATCGGCCCCTGCGGCGGCGCGATGGCTATCCACGCGCTGATCGGCGCCAATCCCAGCGACGCGCCGAGAAAAAAATGACACAGCGAGGTGAAGCGTTTGGTAAAACTGTATAGCGCAATCCACCCCAGCGCCGGCAGAGACAACAGCACCGGATACGGGTCGGCGAACAGGCGGTCGAACCACCACGTGGAAAAGATGAACGATGCGCCGCTGAACAGCAGCGCCCCCACCATGAAGGCAACCGAAATTTCGCCGGTGACGCTCGGCCGGCGCTGCGTGCGCGGATTGCGCTGATCCAGTTGGCGATCCGCCAGACGATTGAAGGTCATGGCAAACGTACGGGCGAAAACCATACACAGCAAAATCAAGCCCAACCGTAACCAGCCCGGCCAAATCAAGCCAATCCGCCGGGCTGCCAGGAAGGTGGCGATCAAGGCAAACGGAAGGGCGAATACGGAATGGGAAAATTTAATCAATTCCAGAAAGTGGACGATGCGCCACCACGCCGCGGCGCCGCCGCCAGCGCCAACTGGCAACTTGCTGGTGGAGGCACGGCCTGCCACCAACCACCTGCTTTCGCCGGCCTGGCGCCGCCGGGTCGCACCCCAACCACCACGGATAGGACGGATGAACACGGATCTTCCTAATCAATCACTCCCGACGGCTATCGGGAAAGCGAAACACCCGCCGCAGCGCCTGACCATACCGGTTGTCGGTGCCCACAGTGGGAACCATAAGGCCGCCTTCACCCAAAGCGTTCCAGGCTTCGATCCGCTGGTCATTTCAGCAAGCCCCTTCGTACGACGCCCAGATCCTTGATCCATGTTACACTTAAAGTCGCGCCGGCGGCCAGTGCCATTCCCAGGGAAATAGTTCCGGGATGGACCGGTGGCGGTTGATGTCGCCCCGCCAGCTACGTCCCGGCAAAGCTCGCACGACAGAAACTCCCGCACCTTCATTTCCTGAACGCCGGGCAGTCAGGCTGTGCAGCAGGCTTGCCATTCCGCCGGAGGCTGCGCTATAATATGTCTGTTTTGACTAACCACTCCTGTTTATTCCCTCTTCCCTGCGCTGCGGGGAGACGGGATGAGGAGACTGGAAAAAGGTGAAGTTACTCGTCGATATTGTCTAAGCCCATGCCGCGGCCGAAGTTCGACCCAGGCATGGGTGGAACATCGGCATGGTGCGGCAGGGTGTGACTGTTCAAGCTATGCCCGCGGGACACGCCCCGGCGCCGGCTCTTGCAAGGCTGGCCGTTGAGGCGACGCTTCCGGCGGGTTTTCTGTTTATAGAGGCAAGGTATCTATTATGCCCCGTGATTTAACCAAGTTTCGGAATATCGGCATCGCTGCCCATATTGACGCCGGCAAAACCACCGTTTCCGAACGCATCCTGTACTACACCGGCAAGACCCACAAGATCGGCGAGGTTCATGAAGGAACGGCCGTCATGGACCACCTGCCCGAAGAACAAGAACGCGGCATTACCATCACCGCTGCGGCCACCACGTGTCCGTGGCGCCTCGACGGCCAGCCGGAGGGCGAGGAATTTATCATCAACCTGATCGACACCCCCGGGCACGTGGATTTTACCGTGGAGGTGGAACGCTCCCTGCGCGTGCTGGACGGGGCGGTGGCGGTCTTCGACGGGCGCGAGGGCGTGGAGGCGCAGTCGGAAACGGTCTGGCGGCAAGCCAGCAAGTACAACGTGCCACGGCTCTGCTTTGTTAACAAGATGGACAAGATCGGGGCCGACTTTGATTTCTGTGTACGGACGATACGCGAGCGCCTGGGGGCGCATCCGGTGCCCATCCAGATTCCCATCGGCGCGGCGGAGTCGTTCAGCGCGGTCATCGACCTGCTGACGATGAAAGCCCGGCGCTGGGACGAGGAAAGCATGGGCGCTAACTGGACCGAGATACCGGTTCCACCGGAATATGTGGCCCGGGCGGATCAGGCGCGGGCCTACATGATTGAAAAGGCCGCGGAGTGCGATGATCATCTCATGGAGAAATATCTGCACGATAAGCCGATCACCGACGAAGAAATCAAAGCGGCGCTGCGGCGTGGAACCATCGCCGGACAGATCCACCCCGTCTTGTGCGGCTCGGCCCTGAAGTACAAAGGCGTGCAGCTTCTGCTTAACGCCGTGGTCTATTACCTGCCCAGCCCGCTGGACAAACCGCCGGTGGTAGGCCTCGATCCGCGCGATTCCAGCCGGTCGATCACCCGCCAGCCCGACAGCCGTGAGCCGTTCTGCGGCATCGTGTTCAAGATTGTCAGCGACCAGCACGGCGATTTAACCTACCTGCGCGTCTATTCGGGTCGGCTGCGGGCGGGAGAGCGCATCATTAACAGCACCCGCGACAAAAAGGAAATCGCCTCCCGCATCTGGGAAATGCACGCCGCCGACCGTATCCACCGCGACGAGGCCGAGGCGGGCGATATCGTGGGTATTGTCGGCTTCAAATACGGGTTGACCGGCGACACGGTCTGCGATCCCGACCATCCCATCATCCTGGAGAAAATGGAATTTCCCGAACCAGTCATCAGCATGTCAATTGAGCCGAAAAGCGCTAACGACAAAAATAAGCTCGGCGAGGCGCTCACCGTGCTGCGCCGCGAGGATCCGACCTTCCGCAGCAATTTTGATCCAGAAACGGGCCAGACCATCATCCACGGCATGGGCGAGCTGCATCTGGAAATCATTTCCCACAAGCTCCAACGCGATATGAAAGTGGACGTGACGGTGGGCAAACCGAAAGTGGCCTATAAGGAAACCATCACCCGCCTCGCCGAGGCCCAGGGCAAGCATATCAAGCAAACTGGCGGACGCGGCCAATACGGGGACTGCTGGATCAAGGTGGAACCGTATCAACCGGTGGAGGGCGATGAATCCAAAAATACGCTCTGGTTTGTCAATGAAATCAAGGGTGGGGCCATCCCCCGGGAATATATTCCTTCGGTGGAATACGGCGTGCGGCAGGCGGCCCAATCGGGCGTGCTGGGCGGCTTTCCGGTGCTGAATCTGAAAGTGACACTTTTTGATGGCAGCTATCACGAAGTCGATTCCTCGCAAATCGCCTTCGAGCAGGCCGGGATTCTGGCCCTGCAGGCCGCCCTGAAAAAGGCCGGCCCGGTGCTGCTTGAGCCGATCATGAAGTTGCAGGTTACCACGCCGGTGGAATTCGCCGGCCCGGTGCAGGGTGATATCAGCAGCCGCCGGG
>JAJYFE010000226.1:2881-3266 GCA_021785435.1 Planctomycetota bacterium | reverse complement strand
ACATAACACCATGGCCAACCAATTCGCTCTTCGGGCCGCCACACGATTGGTGAGCAGTTCGATTCCAACGGCGGCACATAGCCCACCGGCCACAAATACCACGGGGTATGACCATCCGAACAACAGTGGCATTAGAATAGCCGCCGCGAGCAAATACCGCGTGCGTTGTGGCTGCAGAATCCACAGCGTGCCGAGATAATACAGACACAACGCGGAAAACTGATCGAGCGAATATGGCTTCATCTCCACGCTGTGCCGCATGGGGTAATAGCCCAGCGCGAAGAACCCCACCGCCAGCAACGCTGCAAATGGCGGCAGCAACAGGCGGCTCCACCGCCAAAAGAGCACCACCGCCGCCAAACCCGCCGCCAGCGGCAGCAGCCGT
>JAJYFE010000226.1:0-2871 GCA_021785435.1 Planctomycetota bacterium | reverse complement strand
GTACCGCAAATTCCGACGGTCCCAGCGCATGTTGCAGCACCCATTCCGCGAGCAGGAATAGCGGCGGCCCGACCTGGGTGTACGTCAGCGGCTTGAACACGTCGGACCAGTGGCGCCAATTCATAAGGCTTAAGTCCAGCATCGCTTCATCGCCCCACATCGGCATATTTAGAAGCATTCGAAGCAATCGCCAGGCCACGGCCAGCATCAGCAGCACCGCCAGCCACCGTTCGCAGCGAAGGTCAAAGTCGCGGTCCGAGGAAATTGGCCCCACCTGGATGCCGCAGGGACGGACGGCCTGGAGAGTGGGCGGGCGGGGGTGGCCAGTATCACCATGCTTCGATGCGCCGCTGGCGGCGGGACCGTTCGATAGCCGCATACGCACCTCAATACAACCCCAAAAACCACGGGTTATCGCGGTGTGGTCATAAATTGTGGATAGCAGGCACGATCCTATCCCGCGTACTCTAAGGCGGGATAGGCTGCCGTATTGCCCACATCGTCGTAGCGGCGGGAGGACGGCATCCCGATAGTTATCGAGAGAGCGTGCCCATCGGGGCAGATCTTCGACCTACCACGATGAACCACAATTTACGGCCCCGCGCGGCTATTTTAATGCCGCCACAGGTAGCCGCCAATTATACCCGACGCACACAACCCTGAAGCGCCGGCGCCGGGCGCAGCGCGGTTTTAGACGCTCCAGCGGTATTTGCAAAGAGCACCCTGGCTTTAGCTTGGTGAGGGCGGACAACGGGGCAGCCCATGACCGCCCCCGCCCCGGCCATCTGTTTAAAACTCGGCTGCGCGCAGTATACACAGCGCCAGGTTATAATGGCGTACTGTTTATCATGCGCTTGCTGCGATCCCGTAAATTCTGGCTGATTCTGCTGGTGTCGCTAGGCCTCGCTTGGCGCCTGGGGCGCTACTTTCTGAATTTTCCGATTTGGGGCGATGAGGCCGCGGTGGGGCTGAATATTCTGGACCGTTCGTATCTGGGCCTGCTGCGGCCACTGAATTACGTCGTGGCGTGCCCGGTCGGATTCCTCTGGATCAGCAAATGGATGATGGCCCAGTTTGGCGCATCCACTTTCACAGTTCGATTTGTGCCTCTCGTGGCGGCTCTGGCCAGCGTACTGCTTATGTATCCGGTTGCCCGCCAGTTCGCCGGCCCATGGGTAGCGCTGCTGGCGACGGGCCTGCTGGCGTGTTCGCTTTCACCGGCACGATTCAGCAATGACTTTAAGCCATACTCCATTGATCTTCTGGTGGCCCTGGCGTACACCGGTTTGGGACTCTGGGCACTGCGCCGGCCGCGCGCCATAGCGCCGCTACTGACATTGATTCTGTTCACGCCGCTGGCTACCGTGTTTTCCTACCCATCCGTGTTTGTGGCGGCTGCCGTCAGCCTGGCGCTGGCGGTGCGGCTGTGGCGGATTCGCTCCGCCTCCAGCACGGTGTTGTATCTGCTTTTTAGCGCCATGTGGCTGGGTTGTTTCGGCCTGCTGTTTTTCGTGGCCACCGGCGGACAGCTGCACGCGACCCACCAGCAGGGCATCCTGCGGGCCTGGGGGATTGCCTTTCCACCCTGGAATTTGGGATTGCCTTGGTGGCTGATAAAGGTTCAGTTCGGCAACATGATGAGTTATCCCATGGGCGGAGAATGGGGCATTGCCCTGCTGATTTCCCCGCTTTGCTGGCTGGGAGTGTGGCGGCTCTGGCGAAGTGGCCGCAGAGCTGAGTTAGTGCTGCTGGTTGCGCCGTTCTTGGCCACGCTGGCGGCATCATCTCTTCGCGACTATCCCTATGGGCGTGACGCCCGGGTGGAACAGCATCTCGTTCCGTCGATCATGCTCCTGGCGCCGCTGGGATTTTGGAATCTGCTGGTGTTTCTACTGCGCGGCAGCGCCGATCGACGACGAGCGCTACAGGCGGCGGTCGGAAGTGTTTGCGCGGCGCTGGTGATCTTCGCCGTGATCGCCGGTACGATGAACGCCTATCACCCTTGGATCAGCCGTCGATCCGCACAAATGCGGACGATCATGCGCGATATATTTAGTCACGCGCGAGCCGCCACACAAATCGTCTTACTGCACGATCCGAACCATTACGGCGCCTCGGAAATCGCCTGGTACCTGCAGGGCTGGCCCGGGGCCTGGCGGGTGGGGCTTCCCTCCGACCAAAGCGTTCTGAAAACCCTCCGCCCAGACCTGTGGTTCCTCAACCTGGCCTACCACCCGGTACCGCATTTAGCGCAGAGAATCGAGCAGTCGTTGACCGGGGTGGGAGTCTCATTACGGCTGCTGCAACGGTACCACCAGGTGATATGCACCGCCGGCACCAATCCACCGGTATATGCGCAGGCCCTGCATTTTCAGAGCCGGTAAAATCCGGCAACCATCCAAAAATAGGCTCAGAGGCGTAAAGGGCTGTATGACACCTTGGGCACCCCGGCCATCAGGCGTGATCCAACCACTGCCAGGCCGGTTCGTCATACCGGTTTTATCCGTCACCTGGGCCGGCCTTGGGACTCGGGTGGGCAGGACAAGCACTCCAATACGTTTTGGATTACTGGGCTATCAGAGGGAAGTTTTCCGGATGCACAAGGTGTTCCAGTGACAGGTCAATATCCAAGGCGGGCCAATACAGATGCGTGTCATGATGTAACTCAACGGCAAAAAGTTGCTCCACCGTGGCGCTGCGAAACCACGGAAAATCGTCGAATGCCAGAAAATACTCTCGTTCGTTGACCATCAGCCAAAATCCATGCGGCGACACATTGAGAACCTCATGGTTGGAAGTGCTGATGCCAATGTTCGCGGATTTCATCTTGTCGCTCCTATATAATTTTTGTAAGCTCATCAATGGCCATTG
>JAJYFE010000225.1 GCA_021785435.1 Planctomycetota bacterium | reverse complement strand
GCTGCTGATGTAGGATTCGCGTCAAAATAAAGTGACTATATTTTGGTTTACTGTTATGATGTCGTTATGCAGGATGCAAGAGCGATTCAACGGATTGAATCCCGCTACGCCGCATTGTCCTTACTGATGGACGAGCGGATGCGGCGTCAATGGGCGGCGGCGGAGGCCAAGTCGTACGGCTGGGGTGGCCGACGTGCGGTGTGCCGTGCGACAGGCTTTTCTCCCAATACGATTTCCAAGGGGCTGGGGGAGTTGGCGGCGCGGCCGGCGCAACCTGCGGTAGCCTTGCGGATACGCAGGACTGGCGGCGGTCGCCAGCGCGCCACCACGGCCGATCCGGGATTGGCGCCGGCCTTGGAGCGGCTGGTGGATCCGGTAACGCGCGGCGATCCGGAATCGGGGTTACGTTGGACTTGCAAAAGCACCACGCGTCTGGCCGTTGAACTCCGGCGGCACAAACATGCCGTCAGTCCACGCACCGTCGGACGTCTGCTCAAGGCTGCCGGATACAGTTTGCAGGGCAATCGCAAGACTCGGGAAGGCGGACAACACGTCGACCGTAACGCCCAGTTCGAGCACATCAATGCGACCGCGCTGGCCTTTCAAGGTCGCGGGCAGCCGGTGATTTCCGTGGACACCAAAAAGAAGGAACTCGTCGGAAACTTCAAGAATGGAGGGCGGGAATGGCGTCCCAAGGGAGAGCCCGACGCGGTGCTCGTCCACGATTTTATAGACAAAAAACTGGGCAAGGCCATTCCCTACGGCGTCTACGATCTCACGGCCAACCAGGGATGGGTGAGCGTCGGCATAGACCATGACACGGCGCGCTTTGCGGCCGAGGCCATTTATCGCTGGTGGAAGAAGATGGGGGCCAAGCGTTATCCCCACGCCCGGGAACTGCTGATTACCGCCGATGGCGGCGGCAGTAACGCCAGCCGCTCGCGGCTGTGGAAAGTGGCGTTGCAGGAACTCGCCGGACGTCTGCGGATGCCCATTCATGTCTGCCACTTCCCACCCGGCACCAGCAAATGGAACAAGATCGAACATCGCATGTTCTGCCACATCACCCAAAATTGGCGAGGTCGACCACTTATCAGCCATGAGGTAATACTCAACCTCATCGCCAATACCACCACCGCGCAAGGATTGAAAATCAAAGCACAACTCGATGCGGGCATTTATCCCACCGGTTTGAAGGTCAGTAATCGGCTACTCGCTACCGTAAACCTTCACCCTGCATCGTTCCACGGAGAATGGAATTACGCTATCCTGCCCGCTGACCACAGAAAGTGAGTCAGTTTATTTTGTCACGGGGCCTGAGAGTCCTGTGCGAGGTCATCGCGACGAAGCCCACGAACGGTCACTCCGCGGCGTTCACGGAGCTCAGCGCCCTCCTATTTTCCAAATTTACTGAACTTACAACCGCGAATTGCAGGTGGGAACCGGTCGCAGAGTGCCCACGTTCCATTTTTACCCGGCACGATCTACCGGCAATGTGGGATTTTGCAGAGGGCGTCCCCACGTCATCAGCTAGCGGAAGTTTCGATCAAACCCTCCAAAATATGCTCGAGACGCTGTCACAGATCGGGGCAGATTGGCGGCCGGGCCAGGTCCAGCAAGCGGACGCAAGAAGGTGGACGATGCCAAACGAAAGCGCAGCCATTTGGTTCACAGATCCTCCGTATTATGACGCAATTGCCTATGCCGACCTATCGGACTTTTTTTTCGTGTGGCTGAAGAGAGCCCTGCCACGTAATGCGCTGCTAAGGGACACCTTTGACCCGGAAAATCAACTCGTGCCCAAACGGCAGGAGTTAACCGTGACAACAACCGCAGGAGAAACAGAGGCTCCGAAAACGTGTGACGACTTCGAACGTGGTGTAGCCGACTCATTCGCGCAGGGCGTACGCATATCGCGAAAAGACGGCATCGGCTGCATCGTTTTCGCACACAAGACGACGGAAGGCTGGGAGTCGCTCCTCAGGGGCATGCTGACAGGGGGCTGGGTGGTGGTGGCCTCTTGGCCGGTTGCAACTGAAATGGGACACCGATTTAACGCACGCGACATTGCCGCCCTTGCTACGAGCGTCCATCTCATCTGCCGCCCGCGACCAGACGACGCACCTGTGGGCGACTGGGGCGAAGTTCTGCGCGAACTGCCCAAGCGCGTTGGCGACTGGATGGAACGGTTGCAAGGCGAGGGAATCCGCGGGGCAGACTTGGTATTTGCCTGCATCGGTCCGGCGCTGGAAATTTTCAGCCGCTACCGCAAGGTTGAAACCGCCGAGGGCCACGAAGTGAAATTGGCCGAATACCTGGAAAAAGTCTGGGAAGTCGTCGGCCGCACGGCATTGGAAAACGTGCTCGGATCCGCCGAAGCCAAGGCCCGCAACGGGGCGGCCGGGGCATTGGAAGAAGATGCCCGCCTGACGGCCCTATTTCTTTGGACGCTGCAAAGCACGGAACAGGGCAAAAACGGCAAAACCGATCCGAGTTGCGACCATAAGGAAGCGGATTGTTCCGACATCTCGGATGGGGAGGAGTCGGAGCCGGAGGAAGATGAGGTGGCAGGCAGGATGCCTGCGGTACAGGCCAAAACCGGCGGCTTCAGTCTGGCATTTGATGTGGCTCGCCGCTTCGCCCAGCCGCTGGGCGTAGACCTTTCCAAATGGGAGGGTCGGATCATTGAGACCAGTAAAGGTGTTGTCCGACTCATGGCCGTTGGTGAGCGTGCCAAACAGCTTTTCGGCGAGGAAGGCGCCGCGGCGGTTGGAAGTTGGCTGGAAGAGGACGGCGGCAAAAACCTTCAGCAGGCATTATTCCCGGAAATGGAAAAGAAACGAACGAAAAAGGCTCCCGCCAACCGTGGCCGGATTGTGACTGACAGAAGTGATTTGGAGATCAAAACAGAGCACGCGGCCACTACACTCGATCGCATTCACGCGGCGATGCTGCTCCAGGCGGGCGGGCAAACCAACGGCCTGCGAGCCCTGATTAAGGCCGAACAGGAGCGAGGTACGGACTTTCTCCGGCTGGCCAATGCGCTTTCTGCGCTTTATCCTTCTGACAGCGAAGAAAAACGATTGCTGGACGCCATGCTACTGGCGGCGCCAAGGTGACGATTCACCGCAGAGGCGCGGAGCACGCAGAGGAGAATTAGTGAAGGAACTGACCGAGAAAATCATCGGCGCGGCAATTGAGGTTCACAAGACGATTGGGCCGGGGTTGCTGGAATCCGCCTATGAAGAATGTCTGGCCCAGGAAATGAAGA
>JAJYFE010000105.1 GCA_021785435.1 Planctomycetota bacterium | reverse complement strand
GGATGTGGCGGATACCCAGCGGTTGGCTGATCGTGCGCACTGCTGTCCCCGCGCGCAGGGCCGTGGCTTGGACTTCATAGGCGCCGTAAGCGTAGGGCGCGGTATCCAGGCTGAAGACGGCGCGATGGCCGGCGTCGCCGTCCGGGGTGCAGGGTTTTTCTTCATGCCACAACGTGGCGCTTCTTTGCTTCAGTTCCAGCCGCACGCTGGTGGCTCCCAAGGCGGCCTTGGCCACCGCCGTCACCTCGAGTTTTTCCCCGCGGACATATTCGTGCCGGCCCGTCATGCCCCCACCGGTGAGCGTTAGGCGGATTGCCGAAGGGGCGGCGGAGCGGGCTGGCGGCGGCAGGGGCGGTATCAACAACGGCTGGCCGACATAATTCGCCGCCCGCCAGGCGTCGCGCAGACAGGCGTCGCTATTCCCGTTGAACTGCTGACGCACGACCAAGCCGCTCCACGGCATACCGGGGCGGACATTCTTAAACCAATCCGCGGTTCCCTGCTTGCCGTTGGACGCGGTGTAGAAATCAAACGGCAGAGTCACATCCTTCGCCGGGTAGCCGACAACCGCGCTGCCGACCGTCTCAAACCCCCAGGCCTTGGCCGCAGGATTCGGCGTTACCGGCGGGTTGCCATTTCCCCAATAAGGGGAAGACCAGCCCGGCGTGGCGCAACCGATCAGCCCCAGCCCGCGCTGGCTGTAATCGAGGTTAAATGGTGGCGGCTGCACCGTAGGCGATTCGACGTACTGGAAAAGCGCTTCGCCCAGCCAGACCAGACGCCCGCCGGCGCGCAGGTAGCGCAGCCAAAGTGGAGCTTGGGAGGGACCCGCCAGGAGGCCGCTGGGACAAACGTCGCGCGGCAGCACGGCCACGCTGCCGTAGGCGTCCTGGCCGTCTATCCGCTGCCGCAGCCAGGCGGAGAGACGCTGCGAATCCAGCCGCGCAAATCCATTCGCGCCGAGCCACTTGACCACCCGCTCGACGCCATCGACATTACTGAAGTCCAGCCGTGGATCATCCAGCACCGCGCGCCGGGCCATGGCGGATAGCGGCAGCGAGCGGACGGCCGACGCGCGCAACGGCGCCGCGGCCACCGCAGCCGCGCCGGCCATGGCCTTGAGAAAACTCCGCCGATCCCAATCCACAAGCTGCCTCACTTCTTCCGCGAGGATCATGGTTTAATGCCCTTCCCAAAACGCCGGGCGCCACGCGTTCATCCACCCGTCGACCGCTCAATTTCATCCCCACGCACAGAGCGGTAGGACCGCCCTTCGGCCGTGGGTCGGGCAAGCTGCGTGACCAGTAGAGCGATTCCATATTAACGGCGTAATGAGATGAGGTGCAGATATCGACAAAGCTCCAGCACATACGCCGTGGCACAGGGTGGACCGACAACCCCGTTTGGCCAGGTTATTTTGGGACCGCCCTACCGGTAAGTCGGGGCTGGGAAACGTAAGAATATTCCGAGCCGCGGCCGTAGGGATCGGAAACCCCAAGAGCAAGCATCTCGCGCACACACATACCAGAGCGTTCATAACGTGCCAACGCGCGGGGCTCTCCTCCGTGACACAGGCGTACGGACGCCGCGTTAACCACGCACCGGCGCGCGGGGCGCCAAGCCAACCGGGGCGTTTCGCCCACCGTGGGCTTTGCGCCACCGCGCTTCATCAGGGGGATAAGTGCCCCCCGCTCGCCATCTTGTCCCGCAAGTCACCATGCCGGACCCATGGCGGCAGTGCTGGGATTTACCGTACGTACCGGCGTCATACAGGTGTCGAATGACGGGGCCAGCGTCAGAATCTCGGGTGCGGGTACAAAACCCGTGACGTAGCCGGCGCCCATCGTCGACACGCCCGTAAGCCCCACTTGGCTGGTGTCCGTGGTGCCATTGACCAGCCCCGTCGCGGTGCTGTAGGTGAAAATATTGTCACCGTTCTGGCCCACGTAGGGTGAGATTTCCCAGGTCACGTGGTCGTCGCCGAAGCCCACATTCTGGCCGTCGCCGGCATGGTTGCCGGAGTTGTAAATGTACGGGCCAAAGGTGTTGGCCGTCGGCAAGGTCGCCGTGGCACGCTGGTAGACGCCTGTATTGCCGGGCATGTTGCCGTTGAGATCCAATGGAGCCATATCGCTGATCAGCGGAACCTCCGTGTTGGCGCCGTTGGTGGTCCACCATTGACCAGGCGCAAGGCCGGTTGCGCCGTTCTCCCACGGCCAGGGGAAAGCGATGGAATAGCTTTCGCCCTCGCCCATGGTGTCAGAACTACTCATGTTGTTCTGACTGCCATTGGGCGGATTAGTGAAACTAGCCTCGTAGTTGGGCGTGTTGGTGTTTGGATCGTACAATCGGAGGGGCGACGGGCCGACCGCGAGGGGATCGGATGGGCAGATAAAGCTCGCGGGCGTAGTATAACCTTGGAGCACCATGATCCACAGTCCGGCCAGCGGTTCGCCGTTCCAAGGGGGGAGCGCCCCGTTATACCAAGACTGCACGGCTTGCCCGGCGCTTATGAAGCCGTAGGACATAGTATACTCAAAACTGTTTCCTTGGGGGCTATTGAAATAGCCCTGGCCATCCCAGTAGTCTGTGTTGCGAGTGCACGGCAGAGTGCCGTTGTTGCTCTGACCGTACGTGATCATCGCCTGGATGACCCCGCGGATGTTGGCCATGCAGACGGCGCGGTTGGCCAGTTCCCGGGCTTTCGCTAAGGCTGGAAGTAATATAGATATCAATATTGCTACTATCGATATCACCACCAGCAGCTCGATGAGCGTGAACGCGGTTTTCCGTTTTCGGTGTTCGGTTTTCAGCAAATCGGAACTGATCTCGCTGTAATTCACGCCTTCCGGCGGGCCGAATTCCTCACGGACGACCTGCTCGGCGGCCAAGGCCACGAGGGCGGCGCCGCAAAGGGACGGCATCCCGATAGCTTCCGGGCTGCTGGCTACGGAACCGATGGGGGAGGCGCTCATGGAGGTACTCATGGTGGACTCCTTTAAAGGCGGGTCGCCGTGGCGACCGTTCCGCCCGCGAAACCCAGGTCCGGGTAACACAACCCGCGTTGAACAAAACCTGCCTCCGCTAAGGCGACCTTTGCTCTATTATTAGGAGGAAATCAAGCCGAGTCAAGAGGAAAGGCAAAGAATCACTATCGACATTGCGACACAGCGATTGCGCCTTACACAACGAAAAATACGATTATTGGTACAATTACGCTGCCACTTAATCAATGAAATACGACACTCGTCCGCGCGGCTATACCGCCTCGCCCCCCACCGGCGCGGTACCGGACGCGGCGCCGGGCCCGCCCGCGCGGTAGGCGCCCGGCGTCATCTTGAGTTTCCGCTGGAAGACCATCGCCAGATGCGTCGGCGAAGAGAAGCCGGCGGCGTAAGCAATCCTTTTGATCGGCAGGTGGGTATTGCGGAGCATCCACCGGGCCCGCGCCAACCGGCAGGCCGTGATCGCTTCCAGAACCGTATGGCCGCACGCCGCCAGAAAATGCCGCTCCAGTGTGCGGCGGTTTACGCCCAACCGGTCGGCGATCCGGTACACCGACAAGTCACGATGGCTGTGGCTCCAGATCTGGTGCAGCGCCCCGCGCACCCATGGATCCTCACGTTGGGCCGTTGGCCCGACGACCGCTGATGCCGTCGTCAGCGATGGCCCGGGTGGCGCCGCGGTGGTATCACCGAGGACCCCGGCCACCATCACCAGCCCCGCCAAGGATATCTTCAAGGAGGTGGCGACCTGCGGGCAAACCACCGCATCGATGATTCGCGTGCAGTCCCTGACGAACGCGTCAGCGCTGCCTATCCGCCGAACCGCGGTGCGGGCGTTGATGATGCCCGCCGCCTCCCAGATGTGTGGGATATGGCCGTTGAACGAAATCCAATAGTTCTCCCAACCGGTGTGGGGATGGGGACGATAGCGGTGCCAAACTTCGGGAAGCAGGAGCAGGGCGTCACCGGCCCGGATTGGTCGGATGCCCTCACGCGTCTCGAAAGTTCCCCGCCCCTTGTGGATGTAATTCAGCTGATATTCCGGCAGGGTGCGCCCTATAAGCCAGTTGAAGCTGTACATATCGGGATGGGTCGGCTGCGGATACGGTTCGTGCGGCGCGATCAATTCCCACCCCGCGCCCGTCAGGTAGAAACCGCTGCGCATAGCCAAGTCCGTGACCGGCACATAACCAAATCGGCTTTCTCCTTTCGCCGCCATTTGCAACTCCGTACCCACTATAGCCACGCCGGGCGCCGGCCGCACCCCCAACCCGTTCCCGGCGCGCCGGGACTCCGGGCTATGAACCGAAAAGCCCGCGCACCTCATAGCCCTGCCGATACAATGGCCTCTTGTAGTAGGCACGGTCCCCGTGCCGTAACCATTGAATGTCAACACGACCTACGTGGCTTGACAATGGCGGTCCATCCGGTTGGGTGTCCAGCCGGGCGCATGTCCGTGGCTACGCCCAACCGATGGCGAGCGGTGCGGGGCCATAGCGCGGGCGGGAGCGCCGCCAAGTCCTGGGGTGGGAGCGCGCGGGTTCAGCCGGGTTGAAACCCGGTGCTTTAATGAGCGTGGGCGCGGCGCAGGTACAGACATGCACCCAGTCCAGCCGGTTTGCTTGTCACGGCCTTGAACCATAGTAGAATAGATAGCCGTGCGGCGCCTGGGTTGGCTCAGACGTCGGCGCAGGTGAAATTCATGGTTCAGAAGGAGACGGGTGCCATGATGAACAAGACGAAATGGATTACGGCGGGATTGGCCAGTGCGGTGCTATGGCTCGGAGCCGGCGGTTGCGCCCAGAATCAGCTGGCGGTCCAGCGCGACCAGCTCCTCAAACAAAACCAGCAGCTGCAGGCACAGTTGGCGGAAACCAAGGCGGATCTAACGGCCGCCCAGGCGCAGTTGACCCAGGCCCAGCAGCAGCAACTGGCCCAAGCCCAGCAGCAGGCGGCCACGTCCCAACCGGCGCCTGGTTACACCAACATGCTGCCGGCGTTTAAATCCCCTGCCCCGTCAGGCCGGGGCGTATCCGTGCCGGCGGCGAGGCACCGGGTTAAGCATCCGGCCCGGGCTGGCGCGTTGCACCGTTTCGTTCTCTCCAGCGATCTGCTGTTTATTTCAGGCAGCGCCCGTCTGCAGCCGCGCGCCGATCACCACCTGTTGCACCTGGCTTACCTGCTGCGGACGCGCTATGCCCGGCGGCATATCCGCATTGAAGGTTTCACTGATCCGCGCCCCATTCATCACCCCTACAAGAACAATTACTTTCTGGGGCTGGCGCGGGCCCGGGCCGTGGAGCAATTTCTGGCCCGCCACGGCATCGCACGAAGCCGCATGAGGGCCGTGAGTTTTGGGGCCACCCACCTGGTCTCACGCACGGACCTGGCCTTGGATCGGCGCGTCGAGGTGGTGGTGCTACGCTGAAGCTCGCCATTGTAGACTACGGGATGGGCAACCTGCGGAGCGTCCAAAAAGCCTTTGAACTGCTGGGTTGCCCCGCCACTATTGTCCGAACTCCGGCGGAAGTCCGGCTGGCCGACCGGCTGATCCTGCCGGGTGTCGGCGCCTTCGCGGATGCGATTGCGGTGCTGCGAAAAACCGGTCTGGCGGACGCCGTCCGGGAATTTATCAACACCCAGCGCCCCTTCCTGGGTATCTGTCTGGGGCTGCAACTGCTTATGGACCGAAGTTATGAAGACGGCGAGCACGCCGGACTGGGGGTCGTGGCAGGTGACTGCGTGCGGTTTACCGTGGACAGTGGTCCTGATCCACTGAAAGTGCCGCATATGGGATGGAACAGCGTGCATTGGCAGGCGCCGACGCCGTTATTCAAGGATGTCGCCATGGGGGCGCACGTGTATTTCGTGCACAGTTATCATGTGCGCCCGGCGGATCCCGGTTGGATCGCGGCGACGACGGATTATGGCGGCCCGATCGTGGCGGCGGTCTGCCGGAACCATGTGATGGCCACGCAGTTTCATCCCGAAAAGAGCCAGGCGGTGGGACGGCTGATCCTTGCCAATTTTGTGCGTTTATAATCCACAGATTACCCAGCGCGGCTGAGCCGCAACCAAACATATAGCCCCGCGTCGCAGAGCCGCCTTTGGAGACCTTGCCGGGGGCAGCGGTCCGCTGGATAAAAGGATGTCTTGGTGACGAATAAAACCTTCGCACGGCGCGAGGATCTTGACAGATTGCGGCACAGATTTTGGACGCGAATTACACGAATGGACGTGAATTCACTAAATGGACCACGAACTGTATTACAATCTCCGTGTTTCTTCGCGCCCCGCGCAAATTTTTCCACGCGCGGCGCTGTAAAAACCGTGGATCACGCTGATTACGCGGAGGGCAGAGGCAGAATCGCTCATACCCGCTGATGGGCGATAATCAAGGCCAATTTCCGTTTATTAGCGCTCTTTAGCGGGTATGAGCGGTTTTGTGCCGCGGTTCTAATCGCCGCGGCGACTGTTTTGGTTGCGGTCAAGTTTAGTCGCCACGGCGACCGGGCCGCGCTGGGTAATCTGTCGATACAGGTGCTTTTGAGCGGTCGCTCATTAAAGGTTGGCGTGTATGGAATTGCTTCCCGCGATTGATCTGCGCAACGGCCAGGTGGTGCGGCTGCTGCGCGGCGATTACGACCGCCAAACCACCTATGCCGTCGATCCGGTGGCCATGGCCGAGCGTTTTGCCGCGGCGGGGTGCCACTGGCTGCACCTGGTGGATTTGGACGGAGCCCGCAATGGTCGGCCGGTCAATTTGCCGATCATAGAAAAACTCATTCGTTCCACCGCCCTGCAAGTGCAGGTCGGTGGCGGAATACGCGATGAAGAAATGATGGAATATCTGCTCGCAATCGGGGCCCAGCGCGTGGTGCTGGGCACCCGCGCCATGGCCGATCCGGAATGGTGTCGCCAAACGGTGCAGGACGCCCGGTTTCGCGGACGGGTGGTGCTGGGGCTTGACGCGCGGGATGGCCGAGTCTCTACCCATGGCTGGACCAGCCATCTGAACAATCCCACCATCAGCGAAATTGTTGGTCGGTTGGCCAACTGGCCGCTCGCGGCGCTGGTTTATACGGATGTCAGCCGCGATGGCACGCTCTCTGGGCCGAACGTGGCAGCTACGGAGCAATTGCTACGCCAGGTTAAGTCGATTCCGGTTATCCACAGCGGAGGGGTCGCGTCCCTGGCGGATCTGGCTGCGCTGAAACGTCTGCCGCTGGCCGGTGTTATCGTGGGCCGGGCTATTTATGAGGGGACGATAGACGTGCGCCAGGCGGTGGAGAAACTTCGTGACAACTAAACCAGCCAATAGCGACGGTGGCGGGGCCTTCTGGAGGGTGGAAGATGATGCGATCATCATCGCGCCGCCGGTGCTGACGGTCTGGTCGAAATTCCGACTGGGCTTAGCAGTGCTGATCGCCATGCTCGCCGGGTTTTTCGCGGTGGTGGTGTTTTTTCATCCGGGTTGGCTCCACCTGCCGCGTTCGCGGGCCTCGGAGCTGGGTGCGGGAACCCTGTTCCTTGCCGCGATTATTCAGATGCTGCTGACGGTGACCACGGTGCTCGGAGCCTTGGCGATTGTCCGCGGCGACGCCATTAACGTGCGGGGGCGGCGTTATGCGCGGTCACGAATCATACGGGTAGCCGTCGAAACCGGGCCGTTCAGTCCCGCCGACCGGCCGGCGCTCACGGTGGTGATTCGCCAACGCCGCGGGGAGAAAAAGATCACGGTGGTTCCGTCGGGAATGGCCCTGGCAAGCGAACTGACGCCGCTGGCCCGCCGGCTGGAAACCTGGCTCCAGCAGCAAAGCGCCTCAAACCCCGGCGCTGCGTAGCCGCCGATGCCGCCGTCCGTAGCGGCCGACGCCTCCACAGTTTAGTCGCCCGCAGCGACGCGCTGCGATCAAACCCCGGCGCTCTGTAGCCGCCGATGCCTCATCGGCGCTGCGGAAACCGGCGCGCCAACTCTGTCATGCACCCCGGTTCGACGTCGTACCGATATTGCACCTTGACGCGGGGCCGCGGCGGCGTAAGATGAGCCCCGCTAGGCAATCTTGATGGAGTCCTGCTCATGCGCTATGCCCCGCTCGGTCGCACCGGCTTGTCGGTAAGCAAATTCTGTCTGGGAACCATGAACTTCGGCCCCCAGACCAGCGAAGCCGACAGCTTCGCCATCATGGACCAGGCCTTAAGCCTGGGCATCAACTTCTTCGACACGGCCAACGTTTACGGTTGGAAGAAGGGCCAGGGCGTGACCGAACAAATCATTGGCCGCTGGCTGGCGCAAGGCGGCCGCCGCGAGCGGATCGTGCTGGCCACCAAGGTCCACGGCGAGATGGGCGAGGCCACCTTCGACCGCGGTTTAAGTGCGCTGCATATCCGCTCGGCGTGCGAGGCAAGCTTGCGACGTCTGCAGACCGATCACATTGACCTGTACCAGATGCACCATGTCTTGCGCTCAACTCCGTTTGATGAAATCTGGCAGGCCATGGAAGTGCTGGTGCGGCAGGGCAAAATCATTTACGTCGGCAGCAGCAACTTCGCCGGCTGGGATATCGCCACGGCCAATCAGACTGCGGCACAACGGAATTTTCTCGGTCTGGTCAGCGAGCAAAGCAAGTATTCGCTGGCTTGCCGCCATATCGAGCTGGAAGTGCTTCCCTGCTGCCGGCATTACGGCGTGGGCGTTATCGTCTGGAGCCCGCTCGACGGCGGCCTGCTCGGCGGGGTACTGAATGCCGGGCGTGAGGGACGCCGCACCAGTGAGGCGATGCGCCGGCGAATCGCCACGCTGCGACCAACCCTGGAAAAATGGGAAACGTTTTGCCAAAAACGCGGCGAAAAACCGGCCGATGTGGCCTTGGCCTGGCTGCTGACAAACCCGGTGGTGACTAGCCCGATTATCGGCCCGCGCACCATGGAACAGTTAACCGGAGCCATGCGGGCGCTCGATCTGACGCTGGACGAACCGGCCCTGAAGGCACTCGACGATATCTGGCCCGGTCCCGGCGGCGAGGCGCCGAAAGCATATGCGTGGTAGTTGCGGTGGGTGTGCCCGGATGTTGGAGCGGGGACATATCCACGGGCGGCCTGAATGCCACCGCTAAAACGTTGGGAGCATGGCGCTATCGCTGCGGGCCGGCGTTTGCGAAAAAATCCGGCCACACCCGTTGGTGTTACCATGAAAACGGCTCTCGCTCTGGTGATCGGACTCTGCCTGCCGCTGCTGACTGCTGGCTGTACGCACCTGGCCGGCCAGGTGCTTTGGGCCCAGGGCGACACCCCCGTGCCCACGGCGGAGTTTACGGTCGGGCCGCCGGGTAGTCCGTTGTCAACGAACCATCACCATGTCAACGCCGATGGCCGGTTTAATTTCTGGATCAGTCCGCTGGATACGAGCGATTTGTGGGTATGGTCGGGTCTGGGCGATCCAACTCTGAATGCCATGCACATCGACGTGCGGACGGTAGGCGATCACATGCGGGTTATTCTTCCGGCCCCAATGCCCACGGCGCCGCTGACGAAGTAAAAGGGAAGAAGTAAAAAACATAAGGCAACGACTCCGCCGCGGAGGAAAAAGTGTCCCTCATCCTTCGTCCTTCGCCCTTTAGCCGTCAGGGCCTGGAAGCCGCCGGAGACGTGGCCGTCGTGGCCGGCCCAACTACCGCGGCCAATAAAGTCTTTTGCTGACCGGTCAGTTTCGCATAATACCAACCGGCCACGGCACGAATACCGGGGCCACGTCCATACCCCTGCAAGACCATGCGGCGCAGCACGGGGCGGGCGGCGGGAACGCCTTCGCTGGCCAAAATCAGGGCCGCGAATTGGCCGATGCGCTGGTCCGGGTTGGCTTGCAGCTGCGTCCAGTGCGGCGTCACGAGTGGGGCGAAATTATTTTTGTAGCTGCGCAACATGCCCGCCAGCGCCGCCTCCACCACGCCGGGATTGGCGGAACGCAGACCTTTCGCCAGCCCCGCCCGGTCGGCCGGCGAATCACCATTGGCCAGCAGCGTGGCCGCCGCCACCGCCCGCAGATAGTCCATCCCGCGGTGGCCGTCAACAATAGTGGAATACTCCACCAGTTGCATCAGCAGGCGCCGTCGATGCGGAACCTTCGCGTGTCGGCAATACAGCAACAGCCAATTCAGGAAAATCGGCTGGCCCTGCTGAATAAGTTTCATCATAGGCTGCAGCGCGTCGTGTCGTTGCGCCACGGCCTGCGCGGCCGCCGCTACACCCGATAACAAAGGTGAGTGCGTGCGCGCCAGCGGTGCCACCGCGTCGACGGTAAGTTGCCGGCCGAATTGGATCGCCAAAAATCCCAGTTCAATTCGCGGCACTTCTCCGTGCGTATCGGCAATCATCCGCGCCAGCAGGACCGGGGCGGATTGATCATGCAGCCGCAAAAGTGTTCTGACCGCTTGCCGCCGGGTACCGGAAGAAGCGTGCACATTGGCAGCGATCCGGCGCACCCAGGGCAACGCCACGGTGATTTTCTGTGCCGCGACGCGCGCCAGCAGCGCCCGCCGCAGGTGCTGCAAACGTGGTGAACGCGAAGCCGCCAGGCGGTTCAGCACCGCCAGCGCGGATGGCTGCAGCTTGGCGTCGTGCAGTTGCAGGGCGCTTAGAGCGGCATACCCCCGCACGGAGTGGCTGGCGCTGGCCAGCAGATCCCGAATGATCCCCGCGGCCAACCGCGTTTGCCGGGAAGATGCCGAATCACGGTTTACCAGCTCCGCCGCGGCCATCAGGCGCTGCGCCGGCTCCGGGGCCAGGCGGGCGATTTGCACCAGTTGGAGATTGGTCAGATGGCCATACTCAATCAGCAGGGCCAGCGACGGGGTAAGGAGCTTGGGCGCCGCAATCGCCAGCAGCTGCCGCACGTGAATCAGGTGCGGATTTCCGCTGACATAGCTGGCGTCAAGCAGTCCGGTAAGCTGCAACTCCGGGTGGGAAGTGCGGCTGGCCCGGAGGTAATAGGCGGCCAAGGCCGGATCACGCGTGGTGCGCAATGATCCCAGCACCAGGGCGCCGGGAAGAGTAGGTGCAAAGCCCAGGCGGAACAGCTGCTCCACCTTCGGTAACACGCGCCGGCGCGCCGGCGCGGCAGCCCGGGCAGCGCTGAAGAGGCTTCGTCCACCTGCCGGCACGGGCGCCCGGACCCGCTGCGCTGCAGGCGTTACAGCGGGGATCACGACTCGTCCTGCCCGCGCGGCCGCCGGCGCCGGAGCCGCCGGCAGGCGGATCACCGGCAACGCCGTGAGCGCCGCCAGTGATCCCACCACGGTCAACCCCTGGTAAAATCGCTTATTCATCAACGCCTCGTACCGTTAACCACGGGCCTGATTGATCCGGATCCGGAGGCTGCGGTTCCTTCGTTGGCGGCGCCGATTATCCGCCTGTCGCTTCGCCGCGCTGGGGACTGGCCCTGCGGCGGCCACAGCTGCGCCTTGGAGGGCCTGGGGCCGCAACCTGAATGTCAACACGACTTCGCCCTCGGGTGCGGCCGGATTTCCTGGCAAACGCCACCCCTCGTCCCTGGAAGTGTGACCATAGCGCCAAATCCCTAACCGTTTTAGCGGCGGCATTTATGCCGCCCGTGGGCATGTCTTTACCAAAAAACCCGGCCACACCCAGCACCGCCCTAGCCGTGCGGACTATTTTGCCACGGCGTTTACGTTACGTCCAGCTTGGGTTATCGTGGCGGCGGCGACCATCAGGCTGCATAAGGCGGCGGGCTTGGTACGGCGAGACATGGGAGATTCCGGGATGAGCGCAGCACCCGCCGCTGACAGGTTGGTCCCCCCGGCCGCGCCCACACGCGGGGCGACATCCTACTGGCAGTGGGTTTTAGCGCGGGTGCTGCGGCCTACGCTGGTGAAACTGGCGGCGGGCTATGTGGTGCTGCTGTTGGCGCTGGCGGTGTTTGTTCCCTTCCTCGCCAATTCGCATCCGTTTACGATTGTGCTGGCGGCTCATGCCGGCCGGCCGGCGGTGCGGGAATTCCCACTCTGGCGTGATTTAACCAATGTGGACTGGGCTTGGCTTATCGGTGGAACCGCCCTGCTGGTCTATGCCCTGCTGCACTGGCACACCCGCGACGAGCCAAGTTTGCTGCGGCGCCGGCGGCGGCGCCTGACCTGGTTTTTAGGCCTTGCCGCGCTCGCTGTCATCAGCGCCAGCTTGACCGCCATCTTTCACCACAACGTACTGGATGCCCGTGACTATCGGGCCATGATCCGCCATCACGAAGCCAGCGGCGCCTGGTTCGCCCCCATTCCCTGGGGCTACGCCGAGATGGAGCCTTTGCAGCGGAATTTAACCAACCAGCTTCCCAGCCGCCGCCATTGGCTCGGTACCGACAGTGAGGGGCGTGATGAGCTGGCCAGACTGCTCTGGTCCGCCCGGGTGGCGATGGAAATCGGCTTTGTCAGCCAGGTGGTGGCGATTACCCTGGGCCTGCTTTTTGGTGCTCCCATGGGATATTTTGTTGGCGTGGTGGATATTCTGGGCATGCGGGTGCTGGAGATCGTCGAATCCATTCCCACCTTCTTCCTGATCCTAACTTTCATCGCCATTTATGGGCGTAATCTTCTGGTAATTATGCTGATTATCGGGGCCACCAGTTGGACCGGTATTGCCCGTTTTATCCGGGCCGAATTTCTGCGGATCCGCCAACTGGACTACGTGACCGCCGCCACCGCCGCCGGGCTGCCCTTGCACCGCGTGCTGTTCCGGCACATGCTGCCCAACGGCATCACGCCGATCATCATTTCGGCCAGTTTCGGGATAGCCGGCGCCATTATGAGCGAGTCCGGCTTAAGTTTTCTGGGGGTGGGGGTGCCCCCACCGACGCCGTCGTGGGGCGAGATGCTTAACGCCGCCGGCCAGCCGGGTGTGATGTTCCGCTGGTGGCAGGCCTTAGGACCGGGCGGCCTGCTGTTTCTGACGGTGCTGGCCTTCAACCTGATCGGCCAAAGTCTGCGCGACGCCATCAATCCACAATAAATGGGCCGCTGAGCCTGGCCGGATTTTGGGGCGGGGACATTTCCACCGGCGGCATGAATGCCGCCGCTAAGACGTTGGGGGCCTGGCGCTATCCCTGCTGGCCGACGTTCTTCCCACAATCCGGCCACACCCGGGCCGCTTCCTTGACAGCCTGGCGGCCTGCGGCGTACTATCAGCACGTAATGCCCCGGGGGCGTAGCTCAATTGGTTAGAGCATCGGATTGTCGATCCGAAGGTTGCGGGTTCGATCCCCGTCGCCCTCGATTTTCATAGCTTTCAGCCCGACCAGCGGTCGGTGGCTTAAGGCAGTGCCTTACGCGGATGCTCTGGCTTTATTTCCAGCCAATGCCTCCTTTTCAACAGCTTTCAACGCCGCATCAATTTTGGCGATGCTCTTGACGGTGGGATTCATGTGGCCTTTTTCCACGCGGCACAGGTACGCTTTGGACAGGCCCGCCCGCCGGGCCAACGCGGCTTGAGGCAATCCCAAGCTCCGCCGCCGCCGGATAATTTCCCGCGCGATCGACACGCGGATATATTCCGCCGCCGGATAACCACCATCCGCGCCCTTGGCGGGGAGCTTGGGCAGGTTCAATTCCGGCGTGGGTAAGCTGGCCTTGTCCCGCAGTTTGAAGTACTCCCGCTGGGAGAGTATCACCATCGGCCGCCCCGCAATCTCGATTGTTTGTGCGTGTATATTCATGGCCTTAGTCCTCGTACAAGCCGTCCCGATGTCCGATTTGTTCAATCCACAAAATATTATTCCGCAAGAAAAACTGAACGCGGTAATCACCCGTGCGGATGCGGTAATGCCCGGCCAGCCGCCCCGTCAACGGCTTGGCGCCGCTCACCGCCGGCCAGCGTTTCAACCTTTCCACGATTCCCAATATCCGCGTGCGCATCACCACAGGCAGCTTCATCAATCCATCCACCGCCGCCGGTTCCAGCTTCACGTCGATCATTGCAGCATTGTAAACGTTGTTTTCCAATATGTCAACTCCCATTCTATAACTCGTCCAAATCTTATGGTGATCCCCCATCTGGCAAACCCGGTAAAGCCGCAGCCAGGAAACCCAGAAAGCAAACGCGATCACGGCTTAACCTGCTTTTTGTCCCGATACGCCGGGATTGGCCTTGGCGCGGCCCCATTAAACGCCGTTTGTCCCCATCCCGTTAGGCACGGCGATTGCACATATTTTCACGCGTTAATGATATGTTATGTCAACCCCAACACAAACCTAGCTTGCGCTTTCTGCGCCGTGCGCGCATGATGGCCGGTACGGCTATGCCGAGACGCCAACCGATCCGCGAGGCCCAACTGCGGGGCTTCCAGTACTTCCAGCGGATCCTTTCGCTACTAAGACCGCCTGCACAGCTGCGGCGCCGAGCGGGACCGGGCCGGCAATCGCCACCTGCACTATGACCAGTACCTGACTCTGCAACTGCGGTTCTTCTTCCACCCCATCGTCACCCGCATGCGCGGCCTGGTGCAGGCCAGCATGCTCACCGCTTGAACGAACGGGGAAACCGGCAGGTTATCCGTGCCGGTCTTGAGCGCCCCGCGGCGGCCTGGACTTGTCGCCGAAGAGGGCGACTTGGCAATTCGTGATTGGCTCGGCCAGCCATCAAGCCCTGCGCGTTGCGGCCCATGGATTCGATCAGCGGCCCGCTCGAAAACCCCGGCAACCGCAACGCGCGGCCCTCCGCGGCGCCCGGTTCAGCATAAAGCTTCTCCGCTTCCCGTTTTTCGCCGCGACGGTGATCGCAGCTGGGTGGGTACGTGCGCAGGGTTCACCTGCTTTTTCTCTTCGTGGCCGGCGGTGTCTGCCGCAGTTCCAGCCGGAAATATTTTGCCAATTTTTCAATACTCGTCAGATCAAGGCCCCGCTTGCCGGAAAGGAAGCGGCTTATCCCGGAATGGTGAATGCCGGTTTCAGCCGCCACTTTAGATTGCAACTCGCCGCTTTGCCGGATGACTGTTTTTAGTTGCTCGCCGATGCTCACGTTCGGTATCCTGATGAACTGACTTGCCTTATGTCAGGTCGCTTGGCGCGGAATTTTCATCCGGTTGCCTTTCGCTGTCGCCATTCGCCGGCGGCGCATATCCCCATGCCCGCGGAATGGCCGCCGCGTTGCCGTCGCGGCCAAGGGCCACGATGATGCTGCTGGTACACTGTACAGCCAGGCCGATGGCAAGTCGCCAAGGCCCTGGTCGCCCAAGGAGGCAACTCGACAAAGTCTGGTCGCCAGCGGGCGACGCGCAGATCGCCGAAGAGGGCGATTCGACAAAGCCCTGGTCGCCATGGGCGACGCGAACTGGCGAGGCGGTGGCAATCCGCCCACGCCCCAGCCAGGCGATTTTCAGGGAAACCGGCGTTTTATCCCAGGTTCGACCCTCCAGCGGGTCGCCCCAGGGCTTGGTCACCACTTAGCTTTCGGGTGCCCGGCCGAAGGCCATTCACCGGGTCGCCGCGGGCGACTCCTAACAAAGCCCTACCCTTTCCCGAGCAACTGTCGCTTCTTGCGCAAAAATTTCAGATGATGCTCGAGATGTTCCACCATCCCTTGAACCAGCTGTTCGAGGGTCACGCGGCCGCGCTGGTTGTGCGTGCCGGCGCGGCGGAAAGCCTCCTCCGGCAGCGCTTGCAGAATGCGGCCCGTCAGCAGGCGATTCTTCTGAAAAATATCCGTCGCCATCATCACATCCAATTGGCCGTAGAATAGATTCCGGGCGAAGGCGCTTTCGTCGAATCCGATTAACTCCGGGTTGTCTTCCGCGATCACGCGCTTCATGCGGTCGGAGGCGATCAGATCGCTGTCCATCAGATGCAATACAATCTGCCGGATGCTCCACGTATTGGCAATGGGAAAGGCGTCGAGCTCCGTTGGGGTAAGGTCGTTGATAGCCGCCGCCGGGCGTGCCGCCCCGCGAAGATACTCATCGATCATAGCCCGATCCATGGCCTTGTCCTTATTCTGGCACCCCATGGCCAAACCTTGCGACCTTCCAGGCCCGGCGATTGATCCAAATCCACCCGCTGATTCGTATCACCATCCCCCTGCCTCTTCGCGGCGTGCGAAGATTCCGGTTCGGCGTAAAGATGCTGGTCGTCCGACGGACCGCCACCCCCGGCAAAGTCTCCCAAGGCGACTCCTCAATCCGCCGTGGCCAATCCG
>JAJYFE010000104.1 GCA_021785435.1 Planctomycetota bacterium | reverse complement strand
CGATCTCATGACGCCGAATATGCCCCGTGACAAACCGGTGTGCAACGTCTACGCCTTGCCCACGCCGAGCGGGGTGGTGCTGATTGATTGCGGGCCGGCTTATACGTTTTCGCTGGTGGAACAAAACCTCGATTTACTCGGACTTTCTCCAAGCGACGCTAAATATGTCCTGCTTACCCATCCGCATATGGATCATTGCGGGGCCGGGCATCTTTTCCAGAAAGCGGGGGCGAAATTGTTCGCCTCACCATATACCGCGATGGTGATGGAAAAGGAGCCGAGGCAAGTGTTGTATGAGGACCCGGCCCAAGTGGTGCCTACGCGCGTGGACCAGGTGGTTCCACAGGAAGGGCGGATTGATGTGGGCGGATTGGCTGTCCGCGTTCTGTTTACGCCGGGCCATACGCCCGGCTGCACCAGCTATCTGGTCGGTGTTGGCAGGGAAAAATGCCTATTCAGCGGCGACCTCGTGGTGCCGGTCAATAGAGGCTTCTGCCCGATAGGCTGGGCGGGCAGCGTAGGATTCAGCCGGGAAAGCACCCTGGCGAGCCTGAAAAAAATGGCGGATTTGGATTTTCAGCATCTGCTTTTGGGAGCGGGGAGCCATCGGCCCAACGAAGCCCTTTGTGTTCAAAAACGGAAAGACACTGGAGAAGATCTCATGAAACGCCCATTGGCGCCGGGGTTGGTGGCCTTGGCGATGATAACCATGGTTATGGCTTCTTCCAGGTCCGCGACGGCAGCGCCCGGTTTTGCGGTGAACCTGCGGGTGGTGGGCGGGGTCTACCGTATGTTCCGTGCGGGAATTGACCATCCGGCGCTGCGGATCACCGCCTACGCCACGAACGGAAAAGCGCACCAGGTGGCAGTGCGTTTCCGGGTTACCGATATATTTGATAAACCGGTGGCTTGGAATCCCGCTTTCACCGTGTCTCTGCCGGCCAATGGGGCGCGGGTGCGCAAGACGATAGCCTTTGTGGAAGGCAAAGGCTATTTCAGCATCTGGGTCACCTTCAGGCAGGGCGCCGCGAAACTGATGGGCTGGACCGATTTGGGCATCGTGCCGCCGCCGTGGCCAGGCGTGCGGCCCAATTCACTCTTCGCCACCAACGACTTTGAGTGGACCACCGAGGGCATGGACTTTCTCCGCGACATCGGCATGAAGGTGGAGCGCTCCCAGCCGTTGCCCACGATCGACTCGCGTCACAAGGAGTGGATCAAAGAATATCGGCATCGCGCCGCGCCGCTGGACTTCCGACGGCTGGATCAGGCTCTGGCCCAAGCCCAAGCGCGCGGCCTGTGGTTGCTGCCGATTGTGGGATACGCCCTGCAGGGCTCCGGCGCAACCGCGCGTACCCGCCTGGCCGCCGAAACGGGTGAATATGGACCACCCAGCGATTACCGGCAGTTTGTGGCCACGTGGAAAGAGTTTCTGGAACATTATCCGCGGATCACCACCTACGAATTCTGGAACGAGCCTTGGATTTTCGCCTGGACCTGGGCGGCGCCGCCATCGGCCTATCGTCGGTTGCAGCGGATGTGGTGTCAAATGGCGCTTTCCGTGAATCCGCGCCTGCGCATCATTGCCGGCAGCAGCACGCCGTTCGTGGTGGATCACATCGAGTTCCATCCATCGTGCTGGAAAGGGCTGCTCTCCGGCGTTACCGAGCATCCATACTGCTACAGCACCGGTCAGCCCACGTGGCGCGCCGGCGATATTTTGCGGGATATGGATTCGATTCATCTGGCGGCGCAACGCATGGGCCTGCCCTACGCCTATCTTACCGAGGGTGGAACCTCATATAGTTCGCCGCCTACGCCGCGGCAAGCGCTACTTCTGAAGCAACTGGAACAGGTCCAAAACCGCCTGCATACGTGGCAGAAATCCGGCCGAAGCTCGCCGTCACAATGGGCGGTACTGCGCCGGCGAGAGACGGCGCTGCGGCAAGCCTTGGCCCAGTACCCCTTGCCCCAGAACAATATTCAAAACGCCTCCAAGATTGTCGAATATTACGTTTGGGCCGCCATGGCCGGCCTGTTCCAAGGTAATGCCCAGAAGAACATCGGCTACGGTCCCGGCTGGACGCGCAGCAACACCACCTTGGCCGTGCTGACACATTTCCTGGAGGATCGGGTTCCCGTGGCGGACATTTGGCCGCGGGAAGAGCTGCTCACTGGATGTATCTTCGCCAACCGCAAATGGATCACCCCGGCGGTGAAAGCTTTACCCCGGGCGGGCGACTTGGCCGCACGGTGGGGTGTGGCCGTCCCCCCCTCCCGCACGGGCGACCAAACCAAAGTCGCCGTGCTCTGGAGTTTGACCGGTCCGTCCGCCGGGCAATTGGATCAGCATGGCACATTGACCATTGCCGACGCCGACGGATTGCGCGCTGATGATATGACCGGCCGACCGATACCGGCGGTGAACGGCAAGCTGGTAGTTCCATTGGGTCAAAATCCCGTCTATCTTGCGTCGGATCGTTTGAGCGTTATCCAACTGCGCCGGCGTATCCGTCACGGATTGATCGCTGGGGTGACCCCGCTGAATATGTATGCGCTATCGCTGTCGCGGCCCGTGACCGAACCGCAGACGCTCACGGTGCGGGTGCAAAATCAGTTGGATCGACCGATCCGGGGAACATTGGTGTTGCGCCTTGGCAGAATCCGGGCGTCCACCGGGGCGGCGTGGTTTGATATCCCGGCGGGACAGCTCGCGACGGTGCCGATCCATTGGCCTGGCGCCGCGTTGTCGCCCCACAACCAATATAAAATCCATCTGCGGGCCACGATATCGCCCGCTCCCGGCGAAATAATCCGTTTTCCACCGGTGCATGAAACCCAACTGCTGACCGTGGCGTGCTTCGTGCGCCGGAGGATTGCGCTGACCGGTTCGATCGGCACGGATTTCCACAATCTAACGCCGGTGGTCATAGATAGCCGGCGGTTTGGCCGGCACCTTGATCTAAGCCGGCAGCTGTTGAATCCGCACTTGAAAGCAGAGAGGCTTAAGGAGAAATTCGGCCGCATCATCGCCTGGGTTTACACCGCCTACGATCGCAGGAACGTTTTCCTGGGAGTGAAGGTGCACGAAAAGTCGTATCGTCGTTCGGCCGGCAGGTCAGTCATCAGGGGAAGATTCAACACGAAAGTGACGTTGCCCTACCTCAATGGCATGCCGGACGGCCTGAACTATTTTACGTTCTGCGGCGATGCGTTCGAATTTTCTTTCGGATTTCGACGACGCGTACCCGGCTGGGGGCGACCGGTGAGCAGCCCTTGGGCTTGGAAGGGGGATTTTTACGATGCGGATTATGCTTTCGGGGCATATCCTTCAGCCTTAGGCCCGCAATTAATCCGCGTCTGGGGGCCAAACACGCCGCGGTGTAACGGCTACCAGACCGCGGCGACGCCGGGGATCGGCCCGGTGCCGGGCGCCCGGATAAGAATCGTGCGCAAGCCCGCCGCGGCGGAAACGATCTACGAAATCGCCATTCCACGGAATCGACTTAGGTTGTTCCATCCTTCGAAGCGCTGCTGTCGCTTTGGTTTTATCTTGTACAACAGCGAAAACGTGGCGGGTGGCGAAATGAATTGGAGTCGCCTCAACGGTGTCTTTGATTATTGGCGTTCCTCCGGCTCGTTTCCGCCGACTTGGACCCAGCATTTGGCTGGCGAGACTTTCTTTGGCATCCAGCGGTAGGGTGAGGTGAGATCATGTGCGGCACCGTCGATGACCAAGCCACGACCAGGCAATATTCCCTCCCCTGGGGGTTGCCGGACCCAGTCCGGGTGCGCTGCAAATTGACGGCGGCCGGCGGCGCTGATACGCCGGCGGCGCTGGGGCTGTATTTTTCCTGCGCCCAGCGCTGCTTTGCGGAGGGCCGAGTGGGGCTGGGTTCGCCTCTGCTGGACGCTTCAATCCAAACGCCGCGCGGGTCCCTGCTGATTCGCCTGATCTTTGCTGATCGCCACCGGCCGGGGCGCCGCCTGGCCTGGGCTCTGCGGCTGCGTGCGCTGGCCGAACCAGGCGCCGGACTGCTGCAAATCACGGAACTATGTTCCGCACCAGGGCAGGATTGGTTGCTCCGTTTTTCCGGCCAAACCATTCACACCCATCGGCAATTGGCGCTCGCCAGAGTCGCGCTGCCGGCGGTGCTGCGCCTGGGGGCGTTTACCCAGCATGGCCAGTTGTTTAACCTGAAGGACTGGTTTCTGGTGGAACAGGACGGCATGTGCAGTGGACTGTTAGCGCTGCACCCCGGCGCCTGGAGCAACCCGCGGCACAATGTGCTGCGCACGACGGGGGACGCGGCGGCGCTAACAGTTTACCTGCCGCTGGCGTCCGACTCCGTTGACAGCATCATGATTCGCCGATCCTACCTGCTGGCCCACGTTTCCGCCGCGGAAGCCGTGGCGCCGAAAAAACTGGGCATCGAATATTTTGAGCCACCAGCCGGTTACGCGGCCTGGCCGGCGCGGATGATCGCCCGCTACGGCTTCGCCCGGCCGGAGCGTTTGGCCGCCTATCGGCGGCAGGCGGAGCGGGCCTCGACGGGGCCACCGGAAAAATTCGCCTTGGGCGACGCCACGACGTTAGAGCACGCCTTCCATCGCGTCGCCCTGCAGCCCGCTCTGGCCGGGGATAACCCTTTCTGGAAACGGGATTTTAACGTCGCCCGCGACCAGAGCCTGGCGACCTTGGAAAGGGGCTTTTCCGCTCTGACCGCCGGGGCCTATCTGCATCCGTTGGGTAATCCCGTGGCCCTGCGCGACCTAGCGCCGTCTGCAGCCACGTTGCATATGCTCGATTTTCTGGGACAGCTTGCTGACGGCCAACGCCGCCGCGCGAGCGATCTCGTCGCGGTCCTGGCCGAGTTGTTATGGCGGCGTGATTTTTATCCCCACCACGTCGCCATGGCACCGGAAGAAGCGCCCCACAGCGTGCAGAATATCTATCGCGGCATGCTCAATCAGAACTTCAACACCGACCGCTACACTTTCGTCGGTTTAGCCGGGTGCCTGCTGCCGCGGCATCCACGCGCCGCGTTATGGCGACAACACGCGGTTGATCAATTTCGACAACAGATGCGGGCGTTTGTCTACCCTGGCGGCGCCTGGGAAGAAAGCCACACGTACGCCAATCACGTCAAACTTTGCCTTTTACCGCTGACACTGGCGCTGCGCCAGGCGGAGAATCCCTGCGACTTACTGGCGGACGAACGCTTCCGCTCCACCTGCCGCTTTTTTGTGCCATTGCTATCTCCGCCGGACGCCGTCCTGGAGGGCAAGCGCGGCATACCCGCCATCGGCGATCATGGCTACAGCACCGACTATGGTTTTCTGTTCGGCTGGCTGGCAGGGTTATGCCCCGACGAAAGCCACACGTACCTTTGGGCCTGGCGCGAAATGGGCAGCCCCGTAGTGGGACCACGTTCCCTGCAAGTCACCACGTTTGGTCCGCTGCTTCTGCCGGATGAGAAGGCGGACAACCCCTCAGGCCGGTCGGGCGCGCTTGCGGCTGATAACATGGCTCATAGCCCTCCCGCGAACCATCGGGATGAACGCGGGAACGGGAGTCTCGGCGTCCGCCCCAACCCCTCCCTCACGCCCAGGGCTACGAACAGCGCACGCGAGCATTGCAGGGACGGCAAACCGCCTCACTTACACTTTCCAGCTTTATTTCACCTGCCCGGTTATGGCGCCGCGGTGCGGCATGCTCTCGGCCAACCGGAGGAAAGTCTGCTGGTCGTCCGCTGTGGCGAAGCTTGGGGCCATTATCATCCCGATCAGGGCAGTTTCTGGTGGTGGGCGGGCGGGGTTCTGCTCTGCGCTGACGCGGATCTGGCGCGCGGGCCGCTTAAGCATGAACATCTCGGCCACTGTGTCCTAGGTTATCCCGGGCGGGAACCAATGCAATATCTGGACCGACCAGCTTATCACATTGATGAATGCAGCCGCCTGGAAGATGGAACTACGGTGATTCGTTGTCAGCTGCCCATTGTCGCTTGGCGGGCCAGTTCCCCATCCGCGGAAGGGGCCAACCTATTTGGCGGTTCCGGCCAGCCCTTGGACCATCACCTTGCGCCTCCGAAACAGCCGCATAGCGTGAGAACTTTTCATTGGATTCCGCCCGCGGACCTGGAAATTACCGACGAACCACTGCGCAGCCCCGATGGCGCGGTCACCTGGACGGTGCACGTGCTGGCTGAAAACGCCCGTCAAGCCACGCTGCGGACCATCGAATTTCCGTTGCCGTCCGGGCGCGGTGGTTTGATTTTAACGCTGCCGCGGGCGCCGCGGGCGGTGGAGCTGCAGCGACACGGCGCCACCTGGCGCGCCACCCTGACTTACCCCGAGATGGCCCTGCAGCATCATTTACATTTCGTGCCGGCATGACGATATTGATTCGTACGATGGGTAAGAAATGACCTCCCGACGGATGGATCTGGCCTTTTGCTGGTGTTTCCCCACGGAACCGCCCGAAGCGGGCTTGCGCCGCTTGCGGGAGTATGGTTTTGACGGCATCGAACTGTGGCCGCAGCACCTTCAGCAGTATCCGGTCGAGCGCTGGGCGGAGGCGCTAGCCAGAGCCGACCTGGCGTGTTGCCAAATTTGCCCTTATTTTGACTTCGTGCACGGACCGGAGAAATTGCGCGCCAGCCACCGGATATTTGACGCCTATCTGTCCTTCGCCCGCCGACTTAGTTGCCGGCGGATCCGGGTCTTCACCGGTCCGCCCTGGGGTGAAGGAGTCGTCGGCGTCAGGGACGCCAATCCCCGGCAATGGGCCGATGCCACTGCCGCCTTGCGCGCGTACTGCACCACGGCGGCGCGGGACGGGGTGGAGCTTTGCTTGGAATGCCATGAGGGCTCGCTGATGGAAAATTCCGCGTCGGCCCTGAAGCTGATAAACGCCGTGGGATGTTCCAATCTGACGGTGAATCTGCAGCTGCCGCTGGTGGGAGAAGATTGGACGAGCAGCGTGGCGGCGCTGGGCAGTCGAACCACGCATATTCATATCCACAACTGGACGCATAATCTAGGCCAGGGCGAACTTACTTTCCTGGATGCCGGCGCCTTTGACTGGCGGCCGGTGCTGTCCAGCCTGGCGAAATTCGAATCCGCCACGGCTTTGTGCCTGTCCGTGGAGCATGGCGATCATGGCCAACGCCACGATCCGTGGGAAACGGCCCGACGGGATGGCGCGTATTTGCAAAAGCTGCGGAACCACTGGCGGAGCCAATCCCAGTAAGAATGGACTGCGCAGCGAACCACGAACCGATGTCAACGCACGCTACTCGCGGTAACGCCACGCTCCGGCTGACGGGCGCGCGGTGGGTGGGCAGGGCAGCATTGGCACGAAGCCGGCCGGAGGCGGAGTTTCTCAACTGGGATGGGCCGAGCATGGTAGCGCGGTGGCGGGATCCAGAACATTTATTCGGATTCATGAAAAACCTATGCGTGGTACTCGACGAGATCCATCATCTCCCCAACCCCCGCCGGTTTTGGAAAATCACCGCGGATTAGATGGCGATTTCCGTTGTTCCACCCGCCGAATTGTGTGAGGCGATGCGGCAAGTATGCCGCATTGGTAAACGATTCTTACATCGGCTGGGCGTGTTCATAGCGAATGGCGCCGCCCGTGTCCGGATCGATTCCGTCCACTGGATCCAGTACGGCGCCCGCGGGAACGATCAGCCGGCCATTGAGCAATGGATCCTGCGTCTGCAACTGCCAGGCGTGCAAGCGGCAGCGCATTTCTTCCGCGACCGTCGCATAACCCGGTTGACCGATCAAGTTGTGGCACTCGTTGGGGTCAAAGACCAGATCGAAAAGCTCCTCCCGCGCTACGTGACGCTGGCTCCAGCCATGCTCCAACCACACGGTTTTGGACTTCCCGGCGTCGCAGTTCGGCAGAACGGGGCGTTCGCGCCCGGCGTAGCGGCGGATGTATTTGTACCGGCCGGTGCGAACGCAGCGCTGCGGTTCGTATGCGGCGTGAAAATTAAGTTCGGCGAACATCGCGTCGTGCGGCTCGATAACCTCGCCGCGCAACAACGGCAGCAGCGAGACCCCCTGCAGCCACGCCGGCTTTTCCAGGTCCGCGGTCTCGAAGAGCGTTGGCGCCACATCCAGATGACTGACCATAGTGTCCATCACCCGTCCGCCTTCCCATCCACCCGGGCCGCGCAGCATCAACATGACCCCCAGGCCGTGGTCTGTGAGATGGCATTTCATCGCCGGAAACGCCGGGCCGTGATCGCTGGTGATCAGGACGATGGTGCGTTCGGCCAGCCCCGCGGCATCTAGGGCGGCCAGGACCCGTCCAATGCCGTCATCGAGAATGCGGACGCTGCTACAAAAGCCCGCCATATCACGTCGGGTTTCTGGCGTATCGGGCAGGGGCGCTGGCGGACGAAGGTACTGCGGATCATCCGCTGCGGTTGGACTGGGGAACGGGCGGTGGGTTTCGAAAAATCCCACAGAAAAGAAAAACGGCTCCGGCTCTGTGCCGTTCAGAAACGCCGCGGCGGCTGGGGCCACGTGGACGGCATGAGTAGAAGCCGTCTGGAGCACGCACTCATAACCGAGTTCTTCGGGACGGCCGGCTTCATGTTGCACTCCGCAAAGAACGGTATGGTAGCCAGCGGATTTCAGAACCCACGCCAGGTGTCGCTGAGCATCGTTTAAGCGAAATCCGCGGTGGGCCAGACCTAACATGCCATTGCTATGCGGCCACAGGCCCGTCAGCAGACTGGCCCGGCTAGGCGAACAAGTGGGGTTGGCGCAGAACGCCTGGCGAAACAGCACCCCCTGCCGGGCGAACTGTTCCAGGTACGGCGTGGACACGGCATAGCCATAGGGCGATACATAACGGCCGGTGTCGTGGGAGTGCAGGTAAAGAATATTTGGTTTGGCCATAGGCTTGGTCCTTCCTGAACCGAGGCCGGCCCGGGTATGGTTCGTGCCTTATCGCAGGGGCGTTCCAGCCGGCGCGGATTTCAGGCGCCGACCTGGACGTCCGCGTTACCAAGGTAGCGTTTCCTTCCCTGCTGGTATTCTCTGCATGTCAACTGCGAGCGTTCAAGGCCTCCGGCCCAGCAAGCCGGCCCACACGAAACCCCAATCCTGACGGACGGCTAGGCTTTTTTGACAGGCGCTGGCCGACTTTCACGTGGCGCTGGGGCGGCGACGGCGTTAGCGCCCGGCCCAGCGACGCCCTCCACCGGTGGCAGACGCCGGGCGAGAATCTTTTCCCGGATTTCCCGGGTCGCTTCGGGATTGCCTTTCAAGAATTGTCGGGCCTGTTCCCGGCCCTGCCCCAACCGCAACGGCCCATAGTTAAACCAGGCGCCGCTCTTTTCAATCACATTATCCGCAACCGCGAGATCGAGCACATCGCCCTCATAACTGATACCGCTGTCAAAAAGAATATCGAATTCCGCATCGCGGAACGGCGGGGCTAACTTATTTTTCACCACCTTAGCGCGCACCCGATTACCAATCGAGACTTCTCCTTCTTTGATGGTGTTGATCCGACGGATATCCACACGAACGGAGCTGTAGAACTTCAGCGCCCGTCCGCCAGTGGTGGTTTCAGGATTGCCGAACATGACGCCGATTTTTTCCCGGATCTGGTTGATGAACATCACCAGGCATTTACTCTTGGACACAGCGCCGGTAAGTTTGCGCATGGCCTGGCTCATCAGTCGGGCCTGCATGCCCATGGGGGCATCGCCCATTTCACCTTCGATTTCCGCCTTCGGAATGAGCGCGGCCACGGAATCTACGACAATCACATCGACGGCATTGCTGCGCACCAGCAGCTCCACGATTTCCAGCGCCTGCTCGCCGGTATCGGGCTGGCTAACCAGCAGGTTGCGCAGACTCACCCCCAACCGTTTCGCCCAGGTGGGATCCAGGGCGTGTTCCGCGTCGACGAACGCGGCCACGCCGCCGGTCTTTTGCGCCTCGGCAATTACGTGCAGACACAGCGTGGTTTTCCCGGACGATTCCGGGCCGAAAATTTCGACCATGCGGCCGCGCGGCATGCCCTTGCCGCCCAAGGCGATGTCCAATCCCAGGGAACCGGTGGGAATGCCTTCGATGGCCAGCGGATTAACATTCCCATCCAGGGTCATGATCGCGCCTTTGCCGAAAGATTTTTCAATCTGGATCAGGGCGCGTTCCAGAGCCTGTTCGCGTGGCGAAGGGGTTGTGTTTTCTTTAGACATAAAGGGCCCACCCCAAGAACCAATAAATTAGCGGCGGCCGGCACGCCGTCGCACCGGCTTCTCGCCCTATCCTACCGAACCTGGCGCTAACGTCAACCGCGCAACACCACGAGATATAGCGCTCGCAGGCGTTCAAGGCCAATGGGGGTGTGGCCAGAGTCCCTGGCCACCGCTCCCTGGACGCAAGCTGGCCGAGACGAACGGTTGTCGAAGCGGTGTCTCGGCGCTTGCGGCGACCATACGCGGCCCCAGCGCGCCGGGACTTCCACTATCGGTTGCCAAAACATTTGGCCACACCCGCGAATAGTGTCGCATCACGCAAGCTGGTAGGATATCGTGCCAGGAGTGTGGTTCCATGGAATGGACACTAGCCGAAAAAAAGAGATTAAGAAGCAGTTGGTGGCGTGCCTGAGCGTAGCGAAGGAAATTCGCAAGGTGGTGATCTTCGGATCATTCCTTAACAACCCCAATCCCCAGGATCTGGATGTGGCGATTTTTCAGGATAGCGATGAGACCTATCTGCCCCTGGCACTGAAGTATCGGCGATTGACCAATACCATTCGTGTGGTAACCGTTGCGAAACGAGCGCTCGGATTGCCGTAAAACCCGGCGGAACCAGTCGCAGCGTTTGGCGGCACCCCGCCTATCCGCCGAAATAGCCCTTAAGCGTCCGCACGTGGCAAGTAGGCGGATTCTCCCGCAACAGGGTTTTCTCTTTGGTGACAATGATCACGCCCGCCATCGCCCCGCCAAATCCGTGCACGCCCGGCCGATGCTCCGGCTGGACCATGTGGTGGTAGACTTTCTGGAGCTCGGCATGGATGGTGCAGTAATAATAATAGATGCCCGGCTTGGCCAGGATCACCCGGTAAGTGGAAATCTTGTGCCCTGGTCCCGGCGTTCCCATCACCATGCCGGAAATGGAGTTTAAGGGCTGGCCGGTGCAGGGATCGTAACCTTGAATCGTGTGGGCGCCGGTGTCTTGATTGACAAAGATCACCGGCTGACCGGGCTGCACCGCCAGCACCGATTCCAGAAAATCGTTGAAGCCATTCATGTGGATATAAACCGGCGGCAACACGGTCGCCGGTTGACCCGCGACAGCGGGTTGGGATTTCGACTTGGCGCAGGCGCCCGGCGCCAGCCAAAAGGCCGCAGGTAAAGCCAGCGCGAGGATAACCATCCAACTGGCGGGACGGGAAAATAGGCGCATCGTTTCGACTCCAGCTAAAAGCTCGGTATTCTCTACCTTCTTAATCAGTAAATGTCAAAGGCCTGGCTCATCCCCCCCCCAGCGGTAGCCGGTTGTTTCCATTTTGACTGCGCGCTATAAGGTACCCTGCCCCTGACGGGGACGCCGATGGCGACGATCCTGAGTCGTAGCTTCTAACGATCCCACGGCTATTGAATATGCGCCTTGGTCGCCGCGGTGGCGTACTTGCGAAATATGCGATGGATGTTACACCCGGCCAAGAAACAGCGGCCGCCCACCGTGCCGGATGGATGCTGGTCGCGGCGGGGGCCGGCTCTGGAAAAACCACCGTGCTGGCGGAGCGCTGCGCTCGCCTGGTGGCGGATAAAGCTGATCCTTGCAGTATCGTTGGGCTGTTGGTGCTGACCTTCACGCGCGATGCGGCCTCCGTCATGCGGGGCCGCATCGCCGCGGTCTTACGTGAAAAAGCGGCCCGCGCCAGCGGCGCCGAGTGGTGGAAGCGCCGATTGCAGCGTGAAGCAACCCTGGTCGATCAGGCCCACATCGGCACGTTCGATTCCTTCTGCGCCTGGCTGGTGCGTACCTATTTCGCGGAGTGTGGCGTTGATCCGGGGTTCGCCGTTCTCGACGAACTCGAAGCCGAACTGCTCCTGGCCGACGCCGTGCGCGCTACCACCCGCCTATGGCTGCAGCGCCAGGACGAGACCGGCGGGCGTTTCGGGGACCTGTTCGATTTTTATGTCGGCGCCTCCGTGGATGAACTGCGGAGGTTCATCGACCCTGTCTTGCGCCTGCTGCAGAGTATGCCTCGGTCCGAGACGACGACGTGGGCCGCCGCGGCCGCAAATGGTGAAGCCAGCTTGCAGCAGTTCGCGGTGGTGTGCCAACAACGGCTGCAACAACTGGCGGTGGATATCGATACCGCCCGCGACAACGCCATCTTCGCCGCGGACGCCAAGCGGACCATGCACGCCAATTTGAGCGAGGCGCAGGGGGCCTTGCGGAAGGCGGCAAGGATTCTGCGGGAACGCGGCCTGAACGGTCTTGATGACTTGACTGCGGTGCTGCCCGACCCGGGCTTTGCCCAGGCGGTTCGGCTATCCGAACGGGCGCCGGATATTTTCGCCGCTCGTCATTTTAAGAAAAATATTTACAGCACCCGGAAAAACGAGTACCGGAAGCTTCGGGAGGAATTAACGACCAGCTCTGCGGACAACCTTCGTCTGGGCCAGCAGTGGGCCGATCAAACCATTGGCGTACTGTTGGATTTCGCCTGGGCCACCCTGGCTGCCTACGATTCGCGGAAGCACGCAGCCAATCAGTTGGATTTTGCCGACCTGGAGCAGCGGGCGGTGGCCGCTCTGGAGGAAAATAGCGGCAGCCTGGCCGAGCGTATCCGCCGCCGCTTCCGGCACATCCTGGTGGATGAATACCAGGACATCAATCCCTTACAGGAGCGGCTCGTAGAATTGTTATCCGGCGGCGTGGAAAAGCCGGCCGATGGAACCAAGGCGATCAACCTAGGCCCGCCGTGCAAGGACACGCCCGGAGCTCAGTTGGAAGCCGAGTCGCACCAGCGCGCGGACCCAGGAACGTCAGGCGGCGAAGCCGGGCGGAGCCAATCTCCAAACCAGAAATCAGAGACGACCCCTCAGGATTTTTCCCGCAGCCTTTTCGGCGTCGGCGATATCTACCAGAGCATTTATGCTTTCCGCGGCAGCGAGCCAGCGTTGATGCAGGAGCGGCTGGAGGGGCTGCGGCAAATCGATCCTGCCCGAGTGGTGCGAATGGCGGAAAATTTCCGCAGCCTCCCGCCGCTGATTGATGCCTTCAATGCCGTGTTCACCCCATTATTCCAAATGGATCAAGTCTCCTTGCGGGCCCAGCGCTGCGCCAGCGCACCGGACGCCGCGACTTTGCCCAGTGCTCCAGTGCAGTTGCACGTGCTGGTTTCGGGTGAACCGTCGGAGGAACCACCAGACGAAACGGAATCGGAGCCGGCTTCCGACGTGGACCACGGGGAATCTGGTTTCAGCGATCCCCAGGCGACTGTTCCAGCCGGGGATGACGGTAGCGACGAGGATCCGCTAGCCGAGTTGGACGCGAACCAACGCCAGGCGGATTTAATCGGCCGGATGATTGCGGCCATGCGCCGTGACCGCCGGGTCATCACCGGTCGGGAAGGCATGTGCCGCCCGGTGGAATTTGGTGACATCGCTATTTTATTGCGCGCCCCTCGCTCGCGTGCGGCGCCATTTCTGCGGGAGCTGGCGCAGCGGGGCGTGCCGGCCATGGCCGCCCTGCGCACCGGTTTGTTTGACTGTCCGGAAGTACTCGAAACGCTGGATTTACTCCGGGTGTTGGACAATCCAGCGCAGGATATAGCCTTGGCGTCAGCGTTGCTTGGCCCTTTTGGTCACTTCAGCCATGACGACTTGATGCGAATTCGGCTGGCGTTTCCTCAGCGCACCCGCGTTCCCTTTCATCAGGCCGTGCGCCGGTTCGCTGCCGAGCGGAGGGGCCATGCAACGGATGGTCCTTTGGCCGCGGCGTTACTGGCTTTCTCAGAGCGGTTGCGCCGATGGCGGGACCTTATCCTGACGCTGGGCGTGGCCGAAGGGCTTAACCGCATTTACGAGGAAAGCGACATTTTATGGCGCGTGCTGGGCACGAAGGACGGACCGCATCGGGTGGCCAATCTACGTCTATTGCACCAGCGAGCTGTGGAATTTAGTGCCTTTGGCGCCCAGAGTCTGGCCCGCTTTATGGCCTTTCTTCGCCAACTGCAGGATACCCGCACCGATCTTGGTGAAGCGGCACCTGCCGACGTGCACGCGGTGCGGCTGCTGTCGATTCATGCGGCGAAGGGCTTGGAATTTCCGGTGGTGTTTGTGGCTGGGTTAGGCGGCAAATTTAATCTGCGGGAATTGTCCGGCAAGCTGCTGGTGAATCGCATTGGCGTGGGGATAAAGTGGTACGATCGGCGGAGCCGACGGTTCCGGGCAACGGTCGGCTACCAGATGATCCGCCAGGAGCAGCGACGGCGTTTACTCGACGAAGAAGCACGTCTGCTCTATGTGGCGATGACGCGGGCGCGGGACCATCTAATCCTGGTAGGGCACGCTAAGCCGCGTGATTGGCAGGCTTGGCAGGCCTTTGGTCAACCGGCCGCTGGGCAGAGTGGCGAAGGGCTTGCCGATGGTGCCGCTGGAACCGCGGAGATGCCAGTGTTTCCCGACCCGCTCGCCGCTCGAAGCGCATTGGATTGGCTTGGCCCGATCTTCAGTTGGAGCCACCCGTCTGGGGAAAATGGTGGCCGGTTGGAGTTAATTCGTCACGACTGGTCGCCCCCACCGACCGTCTCCGACCACCCGCCGTGCACTGCGGCGCCAGCGTCCGCCGCGGGCGTGCCCGAGCGCGATGCCACGCTGGCCCGTCTGCTGGAACCTATCGGGACACCTTATCCCTTTGAGTTGCAAACGCGACTATCCGCGGTGACGACGGTAAGTGAACTTAAAGCTAATCCGGCCTACTTCGACGAAGAAACACCGGCTGCTTCGCTCGATGGCAGGGCACCTCCCAATGTACTGCCTGAGGCGGTTGAAAGCGGGGGCGTTACCCGCGGCATGGCCACCCACACCATTCTGCAGCGGCTGGACCTCACCACGGCCCTGGATGAAACGGATATTCGCCGGCAAATCGACAGCTTCGTGGATGCGGATATCCTGGCAGCCGCCGACGCCGCGACGGTGGATGTCGCCGCCTTGGTCTGGCTGTTCACCACACCGCTTGGACAACGTTTGCGCGCAGCCGCTGAAGATGGGCCAGCCCCGCGAGGGCAGGGCCGATGCCTACTGCGGCGGGAGCTGGCTTTTTTATGGGCGCCCTCCGCGGCCGAACTGGAATTCGTTGCCGCCCCGGCTAAGCCAGCCACCACCGCGCGGTCCGCGAGCCACGGTCAGAGCGCTCTCCGGGGTGTGCAAGCTGCGGCACACGAACAGGATAGGTTGCAAGAAGACTTCACCACGGCGGCTGGCCAAAACAGCGAGAGCTTGATGGTCAGTGGCGCCGAAGTACCTGCCGATCGCCCCCTGGTGCGTGGCATCATCGACGCCTTGCTGATCGAACCGGCCGGTCTGCATGTGATTGATTACAAAACCGACGAGCCAACCTTGATTGCCGAACGTCTGCCTGTGTACCGCCGGCAGGTGCAATATTATGGCCGCGCCGCCGCGGCCATCCTTCAACGCCCGGTTATGGGCGGCACGCTGGTGCTACTTAGCGCCCGCCGCTGCGAGACGGTCCGATAATAAATGCAACGGGTGGATCACAGGCCTGGGTGCTGATCCATTGGGGGTAAACAATAGCCATCGCTGACTGGGGCCAGAAATTAACGCCGTAAGCGTAGACCCGACACACTCAACCCCGAAGCACTGGGGCTTCAGCCCGGTGACCGGTGTCTACGAAAAGCATCGGGGCTTCAGGTCACCGGCGACGACTCGCCCGCGGCGACCTGGTGCAGGCGGGCAACGGGCCAGCCCATGCCCGACCCCGTCACTGCCATTTGTTTCACACTCGGCGGCGCGCAGTACAGCAGACCGTTTTGGGGTCATAAACGTGGTTGGCGGATGGTCCCCACCGCGCGTGTCAGCGGGTAGGCAAATGCAGCCACTTATGGGCGGGTGAAAACCAGCCACTTTTAGGATGGTGCCAGGCGTTTGTAGGCTCTTCGCTTTTCTTACGGAAAGCGAGGAACCAA
>JAJYFE010000003.1 GCA_021785435.1 Planctomycetota bacterium | reverse complement strand
AATGTGATCCCGCACGTACACCGAGCCGGCCCCGCTGGATACCGCGATCACCGAGACCACGCTGGCGCCGATGGCCTGCTCAATGGGCAGATGCATGAATAGCGTCAACATCGGCACAATCACGATGCCGCCACCCAACCCGCTGATCGCGCCGATCACCCCGCCGAGCAGGGAAACCACGGCGATCTTCAGCAGACAAAAGAAACATGCCCAAGGCATAATGCGCCTCCACCCCACGCCACCGACCGCACCACGGTCGGCCGCCCGCCGCGCTGCCCAACGTACGACCTAGACCGTCATACCCAATCCGCTCAACAGCATTTGCACGCCCATAACCAATAACGCCACTGCGAATATTTTTCGCACCAAAACGTTGGACATCCGCTCCATCATCTTGGTGCCCAGTAATGCCCCCAGGAGCACCGAGGCCGCGACCGGCACCACCACGAACGGCAGCACCAAACCGCGGTGCAAATACACCCCCGCGGCGGCGGCGGCGGTCACCCCGATCATGAAGTTGCTCGTGGCCGTGGATACCTTCACCGGCAAACGCATCCCCGTCTCCAAAGCCAGCACCTTAAGCACACCTGCCCCGATACCCAGAATTCCCGCCATCAATCCGGCCACGGTCATTACCCCGCTGGCCGTCGGAATCCGCTCGGCCCAATACGGGACCTCCCGCTGCAATCTTTGGTCAAAGTACGAGCCCCGCATCTGGAGCCAGCGCGCCAAGCGATCATCTTTTTTCACCCCCCGCGGCAGCTCCTCGGCCATTCGGGCCAGCAAGGGAAGCAGAGACAGCAGCAGGGTCAGGCCAAACAGAATCTCGAGCCTGTTGTCATTCAGAAACTTGACCAGCACGCCGGCCCCGAGGATCGCCCCCACCACGGTAAAGAAATTCAGGAACATGGCGATGCGAACATTGGTAATGTGATCCCGCACGTACACCGAGCCGGCCCCGCTGGATACCGCGATCACCGAGACCACGCTGGCGCCGATGGCCTGCTCGACGGGTATGCGCAGGAACAGCGTGAGCACCGGTACGATGACGATACCGCCGCCCAATCCGCTGATGGCGCCGATCACGCCGCCGAGCAGCGAAGCCGCGGCGACCTTGAGAATGAACAGCACGCAGGGCCAGCGCATTTGGCGTCTCCCGGTCTGGTGGGAACCAACTCCCCCCGCCACGCGCGGCGTCGGTTTACGTCACGCCCGCGGCGGCCGCTTCCTTTTCCCGCTGGTAATAATGCATCAGGATTTTGGCCACTTCCGGCCGGGCGAATTCGGGCGGCAGATTCTGCCCGGCGGCCAGCATTTCCCGCACCTTGGTGCCCGAAAGCATGACAAAATCCTCTTTCTTATGCCCCGCGGGAGCCTCCCGCATCATGATTACTTCGCCTACCACCTTCGAATAAGCGGTGTTGTCGGCCTCGAAAATCTGAATTTGCAGAGCCCCGGCGGGCACTTCCTCGTGAAAAATCTTTTGCGCGTCAAACGGTCCGTAATAACTGCCCACTCCCGCGTGATCCCGCCCGACGATCAAGTGCGTGGCGCCCATGTTCTGGCGGAAGACAGCGTGCAGCACCGCTTCGCGCGGGCCGGCGTAAAGCATGTCAAAACCATAACCGGTGATCTCCACCGTACGGGGCTTGAAATAAAGTTCGACCATTTTGCGGATGCAGGCGTCGCGAACCTCGGCGGGAATGTCGCCGGGCTTCAGTTTGCCCAGCAGCATGTGGATGACCGCCCCATCGGCCCCCACGCGCTCCATGGCGATTTTGACCAACGCTTCATGGGCCCGGTGCATCGGGTTACGCGTCTGAAAAGCGACCACCTTGTTCCAGCCATTCCGGCGGATCATCTCGCGAATCTGACCGGCGGTGCGGAAAGTCTCTGGAAATTGTGCCGCGAAATACGAGTAATTCAGCACCTGGATCGGTCCGGCGATAAAGCAAGCTCCGGCGGCTAAAAAGTTTTTTACGCCCGGGTGGGCCGGATCGGTGGTGCGGAACACTTTTTCGCTTATCCGCTTCATCTGCGCCTCGCTGACCTGGTCGATGGCGGTAACGTCCTGAATGGCCAGGACGGGGTTGCCCTCGACATTGGGATCAAGCAGGGCGATACGCTTGGCGCTGCGGATGGCTTCGGCATCCTTGACCGCATTGATAATGGGGACCGGCCAGAACAGGCCGCCGGAGGTCCGCATATTTTCAGCCACGGCCAGGGAATCAGCTAAATTCATGTAACCCGTCAGCGGATTGAAATAGCCGCTGCCCAGCATCACCGCGTTGGCGGCCGCCTGCGAGCATACCACCAGTTTCGGCAGGCTTCTGGCGGCATCCAGCAGGGCCGCCCGTTGGGCGCCATCGGCGACATACAGGGGATGGAGCGTTGCGGATCCATGGGGTTTAATCGGACTCATACAGATTCTCCTTATCGTTGGTTGGCGTGTGATTCGTCTTGAAAACGCCGGGATGGAGCGCCGCCGGAAGGTCCACCCCCGGCAAGTCCGCCGAAGCGGATCCACCACCGTGCGGACCGGGGGCTATATACAGCCGGAGCGCCGATTCCCGCGCTTATCCCGGTCGCCATCGGCAGGGCCCTCAACCGCCCCGCCCCTTCCAGCTCCCGCGTCTGCTCTTTCACGGCCTTCAGATAAATGGCCAGCGGCCGATAGGCCAGGTGGGCCCATTTCATAAAGGGAACCTCCACAACCAGCATGGGCACCGCGATGGCCAAATGAATGACATAAGTCAGGTACGCGGGCAACGCCAGGTCCAGCAGGCGGAACGCGTTGACCAAAATGCCGGTCAGGGCGGTCAAAAACAACAGAATTAAAAACATCCAGTCGGAGGCGTGGGAAAAGCGGTGCATCTCCTCGCGTTTGCGCCAACGGCTGATCATCGCGTCGCCAGAATAATACAGGATGGCGAAGGCCGCGTAATAGCCCAGCCAACTCAGCAACGTGAAACGCGGGCCATTGACCTGCAGCCACGGTAGGAAAAACATGACCAGCACGAACATGGTCACGTAGCCCGTGACCAGTATAAAGTGCTTCCGCCAGCGGTTGGGCTTTTCACAATTCCGCCATTTCGCCTGCACGAGCGCCTGGGCCAGCAGTACCTTCAACTGGCGGACGTACACCGACCAGGGTGGTTTGGAGCCATCCAACATCAGCCGGGCCATATGCAGGGAATTGGTCAGAAGGAAAAAGGTGAGCAGGCTGGCCAAGACCCAGTCGGAGATATGAACCCAGTGCACCGGGATAAAAGTTCCCATCGCCACGCGGGTGGTGACCATTCGCGCCGGGGTAAACGCCCCGGAAAGTGCGAACAAGGCCACCACCAGCAAACCCACCGCCACCACCGCCCCCACTTCCCACCAGACGGACCGATACAGGCGCCGCGAAATCCCAGTCCAATCGTAGCGTGTGATCGCGCACCGGCGCAGGGCCATCATCGTTTCCCCGGGGTTGGCGCCACGCGGACAGTGCTGGGAACATTGGCCGCAATAATGACACAACCATATATCGGGATCCCGGATCAACCGGTCTTTCAACCCCCACTGCAGCCAGAGCATTTCCTTGCGGGGAAACGGGTCCTTTTCCGGCGACAGCGGGCAAACCGTCGAACACGTGGCGCACTGAAAGCACTGGTTGAACGTATTGGCTCCGAATTCAACCAGGTCTCGCTTGAACTCCAGGGATGGCTTGATGCTGGCCACGCCCATTACTCCTTGAACGGATTCAGGCCGATTTCCTGAATCTGTTCCACGAATTCATTGACAATCTGCGGCAGGCGGTGAAATTCTGAAATCGCCAATTCCTCCACCCGCACCCGCTCCTGCTCCAAGGCCAATTGTTTCAGCTTCTCGCGGATGTTCTGGCCGCGGGTCTTCATCAATTCGCTGCCCCGGATAAAGTGGCATTGGTAGTTCTCGCCCGACTGGCAGCCGACCAGCAGCACGCCGTCAAACCCCCGCGCCAAGGCGTCGGCAATCCATACCACATTCACCGAACCAAGGCACCGCACGGGAATAAAGCGGATAAAGGCGCTATGCGGAATGCGTTGCAGACCGGCGGTATCCAGGGCGGGATAGGCGTCATTTTCGCAGACCAGACCCAGCAGCCGCGGCTTTTCCTCAAACTGGTCGGGGATTGGCACGGACTTGATCATGGTCGAGACAATGTCGATGGAATAATCCTTAAACGAGATGATCCGCTCCGGACAGGCCCCCAGGCAGATGCCGCACCGCCGGCAGCGGGTGGGATTCGGCAGCGGGGTGCCCTTCGGATCTTCGTCCAGCGCGCCGAACGGGCACTCTTCGGTGCACCGCTTGCACTGGGTGCACCGCTGCATGAAAAAGTCGGGATAGCTCTGATCTTCCCAGCGCGGATGCACGGCCATTCCGCGGCTGGCCAGTTCGACCGTCTGAATGGCCTTTAACGCCGCCCCAGTGGCGTCACGCCGGCTCGCCGCGGTGCATTGCGGAGCGCGCATGCAACCGGCGGCGTAGATGCCGGTCCGCCGGCTCTCATACGGGAAGCAGATAAAGTGCGAATCCGGGAAACTGTATTTCAGCGCCGGCAAATCCGGTCCCTGGCGGTAGCCCAAATTGAGAATGGCGGTACCCTCGTGCGCGGCCAATTCCCGCACCGCCACTTGGGCGGCGTCCCACTGCGCCCCCGCCTCGCCTTTGGCGATAACCGCCTGCGCGTCACGGAGGCGGCGGATGGCTTCGCCATCCGCGGCCACGGGCGTCATGCCGGTGGCCAGCACCACCAACTCCGCTTCGACCTGAAGGTGCGGACCAAGCAACGTGTTATTGACGTGAACGATCAGGTTTCCCCCCGCGGCGGCCTCCACCGAAACCACCTCACCCTTGGTCAGCGCAATGCCCGGGTCTTCCTGCACGCGGCGGTAGAAATCTTCATATTGCCCGGGGGTACGGATGTCCTTGTAAAAAATGTACGCCTGGGCCTGTGGATCCAATTCCCGCACCCACAAAGCCTGTTTGAGCGACACCCGGCAACAGACGGCCGAGCAATACGGCAGATGATTCTTGTCCCGTGACCCGGCGCACTGGATGAACGCAATCCGTCGGGCCGGCTGACCGTCGGAGGGACGGAGGATCTTGCCGGAGGCCGCCAGCTCCTCCATCTGCACGTTGGTGATCACGTTGGGGCTTTGGCCGTAACCAAGGTGACCGAGCCGCGTGGCGTCGTAGGGCTTCCACCCGGTAGCCTGGACGATAGCTCCCACCCGAATCCGCCGGCTGACGCCAGGGCCGCTAAGCGTCACATCGAATTGACCGGGCGCCCCCGTGACCTTCTCCAGCGTCGTGCCGCAGCAGACGGTGATGCGCTTATCCGCCTGAATCCGCCGGATGTATCCCTCCAGATCCGCCGGCTCCAGCTCGCGATACGGCGCCTGCTTGGGAAACAGCCGGCTGAAGCGCTTCAGCCAGCCGCCAAGTTGCGGCTCCTTTTCCACCAGGACCACCTGATACCCCGCCTTCGCCGCTTCCGCCGCCGCCGTCATGCCCGTCGGCCCACCACCCACGACCAGAATGGTCTTGTCAATTTCCGTCCGGAACGGTTCGGGAATCATCGCTTTGCCGGCGCGGGCGATGCCCATCCGCAGATAGTCTTCCGCGAGCATCTGGGTGTCTTCGTTATGGGCGGGATGACTCCAGACCACTAATTCGCGCAGATTCACCCGCTCGGTAAAGCACCCATCGAAAGTGAATTGATCGGCGTTAAACCGCGGCGAGCAGCCCGCCACCACCAGCGCTTTAGCGCCATCGCGCACCGCTTGGGCCAGCTGCCCGGCCCCCGCTTCCCCGCACAGACAGTCGTGGCTATGGCAGGCGACCGACAGGTCCCGATGGCCAGCGGCCTTGGCCACTTTTTCCAGGGCGGCAAGGTCCAACGACTGGCCGATGTCGCAGCCCCGACAGATCCAGACGTGGATGTTTTTCATGGCGTTATCCACGGGTGTACTCCCTGCTCTGAAAAGAGGCGGGTTGAGGCGTCGACGGGGGCGCCACCCCCGCAAGGTCTCCAAAGGCGACTCCTCGATCGGGGGCTGTATATTCAGCGTTGCCGACATTTTCATTATCCGCAGGCGCCCCCGACGCACCCGAGAAATGGCATTCCTGGATGGCCTGTAAAGCCGCGCCGGTGGCGTCACGCACGCACTCGGCAACATCCACAGGCCGCTTGGCGCAGCCCGCTGCGAACAGGCCCGCCTGGCGTTGTTCCTCCGCCAGAAATCCGTGTTGGTCCCGTTGCAACGCCACCCCGCCCGCGATCGGCTCAGCGGATAGCGCCGGCGCCATGCCGGTGGCCAACACCACCAGGTTCACCTTCCGGCTGATGCGCTGGCCGGCGAGAGTGTCCTCCGCTTCGACCACCAGGTCGCTATCGCCGCTGGCCGCGGTAACTTTGGCCACCTTGCCTTTGATGAATTCGATCTTTTCGTCCGCCTGGGCCCAGGCCAGGAAGTCCTCATTCCGGCCCGGCGTGCGCAAATCGATATAAAAAATGCTTATCTTAGCCTCCGGATATTGCTCCCGAACGTAACGGGCCTGTTTCAGCGAGACCATACAACAGACGCCCGAACAGTGCTTCAGATAATGCTCGTCGCGCGATCCGGCACACTGCACGAAAGCGACGGATTGCACGGCTGAACCATCCGATGGCCGCTGAATCTTGCCGCCCGTCGGACCATTCCGGGCCGCCAGCCGCTCCAACATCACGTTGGTGATGACGTTCGGGTAACGACCAAAACCCAGGCCGTCGATGAGCGCAGCGTTATAGGGGTTCCAACCGGTGGCCCAGATCACCGCCCGGACCGGCAGCTCCATGACCTCGGGTTGTCCATCCAATTCGATGGCTCCGTAAGGACAAGCCGGCACGCACTTGCCGCAGCTGCGGCCCGGGCAAACCGCCGCGTCAATGACGTAACGCAATGGCCAAGCCATCGCGTACGGCAAGTAAATGGCCTTGGTGCGGCTCAAACCGAAGTTGAATGCATCGGACCGTTCCACGGGACAGGCCGCCACGCAGGCTCCGCATCCGGTACATTTGGCGTTCACCCCACGGGGTTGGCGGCGGATGGTTACCTGATAATGCCCCGCCCCGCCGCTGACCTTTTCGACACTGGCCAAGGTCATCGTGCGGATCCGCGGGCTGGTGCGAATGCGACGGAGATTGATCTCCAGTCCGCACTGTGGAGGGCACAACTTCGGAAAGTACTGATTCAGCGCTGTCACCCGCCCCCCCAGATACGGATTCTTTTCGACCAGCAGCACCTGCACGCCGGCCTCCGAAGCCTCAATGGCCGCGGTCATGCCGCTGACGCCCCCACCGATCACCAGCACGTCGCACGCCGACCCGTTGGCGTTCATGGTACGCCCCCTTGATCCGCCCCGACCTGGTCCAGGCTCTGGCGGGCCAAACCGCCGGCTTCATCGCCCGGAGCGTAAGCGACGGGTTGCGGCGCTTCCGGAGCGCCGGACCCCGCGCTGACGCCTGGGGCTACGGTCTTGCCCTGCCCCGCCGGCGGCCATGCCCGCGGTGGCGGACCATTCGATGCGGCCGACCGCTGCGTGCGCCCCCGGACCGCTGCCACGGCTTCGGGCCGGGCTTTCATGGTCCGCTCGCCGAACAGGCTGAACCGCAGCCAGAGCAGGGCGAAACGCAGCAGGGTTTCGTCATCGCGGCGCATTTCTTCGATGAAATCCTCATCCACTTCAAAGCGCTGCAAGAGCGTACTTTCAAAAACAAAACGCCGGAATTTATCCAGGTCGTAGCAGGCGGTGAACATCATTTCCAACTTCGCCGGCGGTAATTCTCCACCCGTCTCGAAGAACTGGTGCAGGGTAAGTTCCTTGAAGGCCTCGCCCCACCGGTCATAATCGTGAATGGACTGGTCATCGAACCAGTCGCGCACGGTCCATTGGCGCGGCTCGTGCAACCCGCGACAAACCTCCTCCCGCAGCAGGAAATAGAAACGCTCTCCCTGCCAGCCGTCCGGCGTATCCCGGCGGGCCGCCAGCCCCAGGGGAAACATCCGGCACGGCCAAGGCCGATCGGAATAAATGCCGCAGCCGTGGGAGGTCAGAAACGGACAGGTCCGGGGCGCATCGTCGTTCATCTTCAGCAGAACGACGGGGGTTTTCATCGACTTCTCAACCGGCAGCAGGACATACCGCTCCAGAAACTCGCTGGAGGTCAGCCCGAGCCGATGCTTGATCCGCAGCACGTCGTAGGGCGATAGAAAAATATTCACGTCCGCGCAACAGCGGTTAAAGCACGGCAAACCGCGGTGACAGGCAAATCGGAAGGTGTCGTTCCAACCCAAAGGCCCCAGGTCCGCGCTGATCTTCTCCGGCCCAACCGCGGCGCCGGCGCAACCGAATTGGCCGTTCGCGTTATCCATCGCTTGCCTCCACGATCAGCTCCCGCGTGGCGTCATCCGACCAGACCGGAATCATCGAACCGACCCCTGTGGTGGGGTTCAGTACGTAACGGTAGGAAGCGTGCTGGTTGAATTGCGCTTTCATCCACGCCCATCCGTTGCGGTAGTAAGGGCACTGGTCGCTGAAACAGACCAGAAAAAACTCCGCATTCCACGTCGCCCCGGAGGGCACCCGCCATTTTTGAAGGCGGGAACCGCAGTGCGGACACACGTTTTTCTCTACCGCCGCCGCCATATTCAGTCCATCCATTGACCAGTAGCCCGGTTTTTTCACCCCGTCGCCCCGGCCCGCCACGGGCACGTACGGGTAACGACAAGGCGTCAACCCTGCTGATATAGCCCCCCCGCTTGTGGGGGGTGTCCCCGGACCAGCCCGCGTGCGATGGCCAGGCCGTAAGCGCTGATATAGCCCCCCACTTGTGGGGGGTGGTGTCCCCGGCGGCACCTCAGCTCCGCCCTCCGCACACAAGCGCCCCGCATGACCCGCCGGCCGCGCTAGGCGCTGTGGCCAGGCTCCAGGCTACGCCGTCAAATACTTGACCGGCCGCTTCCGCATGGCCCACTGCTCCGTCTTGCGATCGTAAGTGCAGTTGACGAAAGCCAGCCAGTTGGTGTTGTCCATGCTCGGCTTATCCGACCGGAAGTAATAGCCGGGCCACCGCGTTTCTTCACGGAACAGGATGGAACGCATGTGGGCGTCGGCCTGGAACATGCGATGCACGTTCTCCCAGCACCGCATCAGCTCATGCAGGTCCTCGGCCGCCAGGCAGGCGGCGTCCTGCTTTAAGTAACCCAGTAATTCCATGCCCTTTTCCAGCAGTTTTCCACTGGTCTTAAACTGGCTGGACACGCCGCCGGCGTACTCGTCCATGATTTTCTGGAGCCGATACATGAACTGCGTCGGACGAATATAATTCGGGTTCACATCCGGATCCGTGGTCGTCTTGCTGTGCTGGGCGAAGGTATCCAACGGCTTGAGTATCTGGGCCTTGAGGCTCTCGACCTGAGCGCCATCCACGTTCGGCGCGGCCGTATGATCGGCGATGTACGCGATCGCGGCTTTGCCGGCAAGACGCCCCTCGGTGAACGAACCGGAGCTGAACTTATGGCTGGAGGCCCCGGAAGCGTCGCCCGCGGCGAACATCCCATTGACCGTGGTCATGTGCGGATAGCCCCAGAAATACTCCTTCCGGGTCGCTTCGTTCTGTAGATCTTCCGGCCCGGAGACCCACGCCCCGGAGGCGCCGGAGTGCGACCCGATGAAATAGGGATCACACGCCATGATCTCAGAGGGCCGCTTCTCCGGCTCAACGTTGGTGGCGGCCCAGAGAATCGCCTGCGAGATAGTCATATCCAGGAAGTCTTCCCAGGCTTCCGCCTCCAGCTCCCGCAACTTTTTCCTGGCCGCCTTTTCATCGGGCGATTTTTCCGCGATCGCCTTGATGGCGTCGTGGGTTTGCATATAGATGGGGGCTTTGCCATCCATCACATCGAGCATCATCAACCAATTGCGGATGTTGGCCGGGGCCGGCTTGACCTTGCCGTACGGTTGCCATTTTTCCAGTTCCGCGGCGTTTTCCTTCATATAATTGCCGCCCTGGGCGTTCGTGGCGAGCGCTTTAAACAGCAGGAACCACGCCCCCACCGGACCATAGGCATCCTTGAAGCGCACCGGGATAAACCGCACTTCCTGGCAGGTCATTTCCGCGCCGCCATAGATGGTGAAAAAGGCGCTGGCGCCGGAGTTGAACGGCGGATACCAGGAACGCCCGAAGCCTTCACCGGTCGATCGCGGTTTGAAAACATGAACGGCGCCGCCCATGGCCACCAGCGTCGCCTTGGCCTTGAAAACGTAAACCTTATTCTGGCGCGTGCTGAAACCGATGGCTCCAACGCAGCGGTCGCCGTCCATCAGCGGATGGGTAATAAACACCCGCTCGAAGTACTCCCCGCCGGCTTCGGCCAAGGCGTTTTTCGCGGCTTCAGCCACGATCACTTTGTACGATTCGCCATTGATCATCAGCTGCCAGCGGCCCTCGTGGATATATTTGCCTTCGGCGTCTTTCCAGATCGGCAAACCCCATTTTTCAAATAGGTGCACCGTCGAATCCACGTGGCGGGCAATGTTCGCCACCAAATCTTCGCGGGTAATGCCCATCAGGTCATTGCGAACGTAGTCGCAATAGTCCTTCAGCGTATTCGCACCGCTGTTAAGGTCCACGTACTGGTTGATGGCCGAGAGGCCCATGGCCACCGCACCGGAACGGTCCATCACCGCCTTGTCAACCAAGGTCACTTTCAGGCCATTTTTCTTGGCCCAATAAGAAGCCTCGACCGCGGCGCCGCAGGCCGCCATGCCGCCGCCGCAAATCAGCAGGTCGGTTTCCACTGTTACTGTTTCAAAGTTTGCCATGTTGGTAAGTCTCCATAGCTCGCTCGCCTTGGCGAGTCGCCTTCTTCGGCGACCTGTGTGTTCTTATCCACCGTGAGGCTCCGGCCCCGCGGCTCTTTCTGATCCGTCCGATTCGATTGATCCGACTCATCCGTCCGATCCGTCAACTCCGCCGCGCTTACAGCTTTGGAACCGCCGTGAACTTCACCGGCCCATTTTCGGTGTTCAGACCCGCTGGCTCACACATCAGCGTGGCGCTTTTCAGATTCTCGTCGCCGGTCGGATAGTGCCCAAACGCTTTCACCTGGCCTTCCCCAACGCCTCGGCGAATCGGAAACTTAAACCGCTTGGGCTTGATTTCCTTATTGCGGAACTGCACCGTCCACATGATGTCTTCGGTGCTGCGCATAGCGGTCACGGTGGCCCCCAGCGGCACGAAGTCGGCATAGCCGCGAACCTCAATCGCCTGGGTCGGACAAATCTTCACGCAGTTGTAGCACTCCCAGCACATGGCTGGTTCGCGGTTGTAGGCTTTCATCTTCTGCTTATCCAAGACCATCAGGTCGTTGGGGCAGATGTGCTGACAGGCGGTTTTGTCCAGCGCTTTGCAGCCATCACACTTTTCCGCGATTACGAAACTTGGCATGGGGTTCTCCTTAAAAAAACGTTGATCATACAATATCGGGTCGGAAACGCACGATGGCCCAGCGCATCGGTACGTACCGGCTTGGCAACATCATCATATTCCATTCTGTGAAATATTTCACAAATCTATTCGTGCAATATTTCACAATCTATCGCGCGCCCTACCCCTGGCGCTACCTCACCAACCGCAACCGGCACCAAAACGCCACACCGGCCACGCCCATCGACTTCAATCCCTGCCGACTTCACCTGACAGTCTAACGAATGCGAACGAGTGGCGTCCATGGGGAAATGGCGCGATTGGCGGTAATACCGACTTTTCGACCCACTATCAGACAGATACCTATCCGGTATCGGTTGGATTCCTATTGGCGGTACGGATATCCACCTACGGCCCTGTCCAGCCATAAACTTCGGCTTGGCGAAGAGCCCCGGATGCGCCATCGAAACCGACGCACCGGGCTTTCGCCCGGTGACCTGGCCGGGCGATCCTTCGGGCCGCCGCAGCGAGCCGCCTGCGGCGACCCGGTGGAATGGCTTTCGGCCGTGGTGCCCGAAAGCTAAGTGCTGACCGAGCCATTGTACGGCTTGTTTTCACCCGGGAAATTGCTAATATTTCCGTTTCGATAGGCTTTGTAGGAATTTATCCTGTGACCACAAAAGCGACGAACATTACCAAGCATCCGGCCAAAGTGACGGCCGATCAGCGGGCCGCCGTGCGGGGCATCCGCCCCTGCATCGTATGGCTGACCGGCCTTTCCGCCTGCGGCAAATCAACCATCGCGATGGAATTGGAGCACGCCTTGATCGCAGCCGGTCACCCGGCCTATGTGCTCGACGGGGATAACCTGCGGCACGGGTTGAATCGTGATCTTGGCTTCGCGCCGCGGGACCGGGCCGAAAATATCCGGCGGGTCGGCGAGGTGGCGTTGTTATTCGCCGATGCGGGGATGATTGTGGTTTGCAGCTTTATCAGCCCCTACGCCGCGGATCGAGACGGCGTGCGACACCGGGTTCCACCTGGACACTTTGTGGAGGTGTTTGTCGACACGCCGCTGGAAGAATGTGAACGGCGTGATCCGAAGGGGTTGTACAAAAAGGCCCGCGCCGCCGTGGCCGCGGGTGGCGGGCTTGGCTTCACGGGAGTGGATGCACCCTATGAGGCGCCGCGGCAGCCTGAAATTCATCTGCACCCGGACCGCCAGAGTGTTGCGCAATGCGTGCAGGAAATTTTTGATTATCTCCGCCGCCACGGCCGGCTGGGGGATTAAAACCGGGGACGCAGGCCCCACGTCCGAGCCGCGCCCGTAAGGAAGCGACTGGACGGCCGGCTGGGATATTAAAACCGGGGACGCAGGCCCCACGTCCGAGCCGCGCCCGTAAGGAAGCGCCTGGACGGCCGGCTGGGATATTAACACAGGGGACGCACGCCCCACGTCCGAGCCGCGCCCGTAAGGAAGCGCCTGGACGGCCGGCTGGGATATTAAAACGGCGACGCCAGTGGTGTTGACGTTATTCCACTCGCACCTGGCCGGTCAGACCGAGATCGGCGAGGATCTGATGAATGTCGGACTCGAACGCGGTAGCGGCGTGCGGCTCCACGGCGATCTGGAACTCGACGCCGACGTGCAGCTCCGCGCCGGCGCTGCGCAGCTTGGGCAAGATCCGTGTGCCGAGACGGTTCCAAAGCTCCGGCGGCACCTGGCCGACGATCCGATAGTTCTTACGCGCCTCGGTTGCGGCGGACTCCGCCGGGCAGGCGGCTTCCGGTTGCCCGCCTTTGGTTTGGACCTCTTCGTTTCCGGCTTGCGGTCTGAAAAGCTCGCCCGAGCGGATGCCCCCGCCGGTCGCCGAAGGAGACGACTCGACAAAGCCTGCCCGCCCGCTGGCGGGGCGAGCGGATGCGGCGCCGTCGCCCCTGACGGCAAACCATTCTGCCTCGGCAATATTCTTGATCGCCTGGGCCTTGGCTTTGGTCAGCAGAAATACGCCCGGTTCAAAGGCGACCTCGTCCGGGGCCAGCAACTCGGCGTACCAGAGGCGCTCGTAGCCGCCGCCCGGCTGCGGGCCAGAGGCGAGACCGAAATCACCTTTGCTGACGAATTCGACGATTTTGCCACGCAAGGTGGCATCCGGGTCCAGTAGACGCGTCAGGGCGCCGTTCAAAAAGCTCTGTCGCAGGCTGGCCAGCGGCCAGGCTCCAGCTTCTTTGAGCGCCGGCGGCCAGTTGCGTTCGATATAGCCCGCGCCGACCGATTCGCTCAGAATCGCCTGGGATTTCAAAGCGGTGATAACCCGGCCGCACAGCGTCTCGCCGCTGGAGGAATGGCCGGCACCGAGGTCTATAACTTTCAGGCCGCCTTGCCTTGTTGAGTCGCCTCCTTCGGCGACCGACTCCCTGGCCTCGGCCAGGACGGCGAAACGGTATCCGCCCCACACTTCGTCTTTGGCCGCCGCCTCGGCCGCCACCACCTTCGAATGAAGTTCAGCCGACTCAGCGCGCTCGCGGGCTTCGCCAAGCGTTCCTTCCGCCATCTCCCGCTCCACGCGCTTCCACGCCAGCCAAAGCTCTACGCTTTCGCGCAGATCGCGGCCGGGCTTCTTCAGGCACCAGACCAACGCGCCCGGATAGAGCCGGGGCGATTGGCCGCGCTGGCGCGTCCACTGGGCAAGCTGTTCGCGCCAGACTCCATTGCCCGTCCATTCCTGCGTCGGGTCCAGGATCACCAGGGTCAGCTTCGGATTGTCCGGGACGGCTGCCCCGTCCGCCGGGAAGGGAATGACCGGTACGCTGGCCCCCCGGCGGAACTGCTCTTCGACGAGTTTCCGCATGGCGGGCCTGATTTCGGATTCTTCATCCAGCGACGCCCGGCGGTCGCTGACCACCTTTTTCATCGTGGGTTCGTAACCGATGCGAAAACCGTCCGAGCCAACGGTGCGAATGTAATACGACCGATCCTCCAGGGCGCGCACCGCGCTGTCCACCGTGGTGGTTTCCACTTCCGGCTCGCCGAGCGCGAAACGCAGCTCCGGCAGATGGGCCACTTTGTCAATCTGACCGCCGGACGACTCAAAGAATATCGCCGTCGCCACCCGGCGGTGAATGTCCTTCAGCGCTCCTTTGGCGTCCGCATCAAGGGCGCGGGCGTGGGCTTGCTCGCCGGCAATGTCCACGCCGATGGCTGCCTCCAGGCGTGACTCTCCCAACTGCCCCAGCACCACCGCGCGGAACTCCTGCACCTGCAGCGGCGCCGAGCCGAGGGTAAGCAGCCGCTCGCGCCGGGCGTGCGCATAGCCATCCTTGTAAGCCCAGGAAATCCACTGGGCCAGCATGGCCAACGTGCCGCGCGTCTGCTGGTACTGGGACAGCGACTGCCATTTTCTCTGGAACACCGAGAGCGTAGCCGGATGAAATGGATAGCAGGCCTCGAAGCGGCCGCGCAGGAAATCCCTGGCCTTGGACTGGGTGGTGGAGGTATCCACCGCGGTGCATTCCGGCGGCAGTTGCGCCCGGCGTTCAAAACACCAGTCGGCATAGATCCGGGCGGCGGTTTTCCGCGCCCGTTCCAGGGTTTGGCGGGCTTCCTCGGTCTGGGGATCCTCAAAAAGCCGGCGCCGCACCACCTCGCTGATTTCCGCCTCATCGTTGGCAATCAGGTCCTTGGCCACGCGCCGGACGACCTTGGTGATCTTGTCCTGCCACTGCATATCCCAATCGGTCATTTCCACCTGGCTCCGCGGCAGGCTGATCACCGCGGCGCCGCGCGTGGCGCCGGTGGTCGCCACGGTCAAATTCTGAATGAAAGCATGGAATTGATCGGCCATGCCCCGGTGGCGATTGAGAAAATTAAGCACCTCGTCAAACAGCAGCAGCACCGGCGCATGGGCCGCCTTAAAGACGCGATGGAGCGCCTCCGTCCCCGGCGGCGTAGTCTGGGCGGAGTTTCCTAATTCGGCCACACCCTTTTCACCGGCCAACTGCCAGGCGATATCAATCCATGGCGTTTCACGGCCAGCTTTCGGGTCCCAGGCGTTGCCCACGAACGCCGCGACCCGCGCCTCCGGCACAGCGGCCAGGCCGGCTTGGCCTATCAGCTGGCCAATGCCGGGATAATCCGCCGCTTTGGCCCCGCTGACCGCCAGGTGGTAAAGGGCCGTCAGGGTGTGGGTTTTGCCGCCGCCGAACTGGGTAATCAGCGTCATCACCGGCGCCGTGTTTACGGTCTCTCCGGCCAGCCGGCGCAGCACCATACCCGCATGTTCGCGCAATGCCCGCGTGAAGCAGGTCCGGGCGAAAAATTGCTTCGGGTCACGGTAATCTTCCGGCGCGGTTTTGCCGATGACCTGCTCTAAGTGGATGGCGAATTCATCCGGGTTGAACGACCGGCCTTCGCGCACTTCCTTACGCGGCGTGGTGATTTTGTACCAGGGTTCCATGATCAACTCCATTCACCGCGGAGGCGCGGAGCACGCAGAGGGCTCTTTATAATCAAGAACAACGCGCCTGATGCCGGATTTGAGAACTGGAACATTGAAATTGATCAACAAGCCGACGATCCAACCCCCGAGCTTCGGACAGGTCAATAACCGGGCTTCGTGAATGGGTTGGATTGCCTCAACTGCCTTTAGTTCGAGCACGACAGCCTCTTCAACTAAAAAGTCCAGGCGGTATCCGCAATCCAATCCCACGTCCTTATAGGCAACGGGAACCGGCCGTTGCCGGTCAAAGTTCAAACCCCGAAGGTTCATCTCATGGGCAATACATTCTTCGTAGGCGGATTCCAGCAGTCCAGGCCCAATCGTCTTGTGGATTTCAATGGCCGCCCCGATTATCCTTCCCGTCAGGTCCTGCCTGTCGCTTTCCTCTGCGCCCTCCGCGGTGAACATCCCCGTGGCACAGCTGGGCGTGAAATGCGACAGTTTCCGTCGGACATTCCGGCCCCAACTTCAAGGTGTGCACGGCAGTTTTAAGGTCGCCCTCTGCCTTGGCTACCCATTCCGCGACGACCACAGTAAGATCACCGGTGCCGGGCATACAGCACCTTTCCTTCCAGATGGGCCGGCCGTTCGATGGTGCCGGGGTATAGCCTGCGCCACGCGAACTCCGCGGGGCGGCTTATCAGCACGTCCTCCGCCACCTCGAACCCACCCCAAGCCCTCCGTATCTCCAGCACCTTCTCCCGCTTCGCCCCCTGTACCTCCATCACCACCAGTCAATCCACGTCACTGTCGGGTCTGGCGTCGCCGCGGGCATACGAGCCGAAGAGAATGACTTGTTCCGGGTGGAATTGCTCCACCATCCGCCGGACCATGCGGCGGATCAAAGAGGCGGTGGCAACGCCCTGTTTTCGGCGCGTTCTCATAACCGTCAGGATAAAGCGCCAGGACCGCCTTGGCCAGTCGGGGGCACGTTCGCCCCCGAGGGCGCCGTTCTCTTGCCGCCGAGGTGGCGATTGACCGCGGTCCGGCGGCCCTACCACCGTGGTCGGCCAAGGCAATTGAGTTTTCGCCTGCCGCTACTCCGCAACCTCATCGCTGGCTGGCGCATTTTTCCAATCCGTCAAGCCAGCGGTCAAGCCATGGGCACCCCTTACGCAGATTGTCGATACCGACGGCGCCGGCGACCAGCGTTGCGAAAACGACCTTATCATAACCAGGCACAAGCTGCTGGAGCCGCTTGGACGGCGCGCCGACTTCGGAGTCGTTGATAAGTTCCACCGAGCCGTCGAATTCGGCGACTACCGCGGCGAGGTCCTTCGCCAGGCCGGCGGAATGGCCGCCCGATCCGGCCCGACTGAGGGTGTCGGCCGATATCCGCGGCGAGACGAACATCAGACTTTCAAATTCGTGCAGTGCTACGCACGGATGGAACCGCGATCCGAGTCTTGGCTCCATCGCCTGACGCAACGACTGCTCCACAAACCGCCCCCTTTCAAGCGGGTCTCGCTTCGGGGCTTCCGGGCGGCCGGGCCAGGTGCCATCCATTTTGTAATAATCGGCCAGCACCGCCACGTGACAGTCCCTCCGCCCACCGGGCAGACGGATCAACTCCCGTTGGTACACATCCCATCCGCACATTCCACCGCGTTTCCGCTGCGGCTTGCCACGTAACGTAGCCCTCATAGCGACCCCGTGTTCGGCCAAGCGGGGGCTGAGCAGGCCGTTACAAAATTCCCGTTCGGTCTGACCCTCGCAAAGCACCAGCACCTCAAGCATGGTTCACGCCTCCACGCAGCGTTCGTTTTTGCCACAGGTCGCCGAGGGTGTAGTCCTCCAGCCACTGGCGCAGGGCTTCTTTATCGAGCCGGTTAAACTGCGTCGCGCCCTGGACGTTGTCGACGGTGATCACATCCGCCAGCTCGAATTCATTCAGCAAAACCGGCGACTGCGTGGCCACGATGATCTGCATCCGAGCTGACGCCGACCGAAACAGGCCGGCCAGAATAACCAGCGCTTCCGGGTGCAGCCCCAGTTCCGGCTCGTCAAAAACGGCGGTCGCGGGTGGGTTGGGTTGCAGCAGCGCGGTGGCCAGACAGATAAAGCGAATGGTGCCGTCCGAAAGGTGGCCCGGTTGGAAGATATAGTCCGAGCCTTTCTGACGCCAGGTCAGCCGGACCAGTTCCTCGTTTTTCCCATCGCGCTTCCGAAGGTCAAAGTCATCGAAATGCGGCATCACTCGCTGCACCGTCTGGCGTAGGAGCTGATAGCTTTCACCGTGGTGCGCACGCAGGGCCAAGAGGAACGCCGCCAGGTTATCGCCGTTCGGAGCCAGGGCTTCCGCCTGATCGACGCCGGCTTCGCGGCGCATGCCGGCGGTTGCGCTGGTGTCGTGGAAGTGATAAACCTGCCAATCAGGCACTCCAGGCGCCATCCAGAACGAAGCGCTCTGCGATTCCCGGTCGTTCACTGGGTACGCATGGCCGACCTCGGGACTTTGACCGCCTAGCCCACGGTAGTCTGTCGCATCCCCAATGAGCACGCCTCCGTCCGCGGTCGGCTCAAGGCAGAAGCTGTATCCGTTGCCCATGCCGAAATCCAGCGCGGCCTCAAGGCGCCGGGTTTGCTTTATGCCCTTGTAGAAATAGCCGTCCGCCGGGGCATTTCGCTCCATGTACGCTCGCAGCCGCCCTTGGCGGATCGCCCCGAGGAGCCGGAAGAACTCCACAAAGTTGCTTTTACCCGCACCGTTGGCGCCAATGAGGACGTTGAGCTGCCCGAGCGCGAAATCCTCCAATCGCTCAATGGACTTGAACCCACGAATGTTGATGTGTTCGAATCGCAACATAGGTCCTTTACCTCGGCACGGCCAACAGCATGGCATCCAATAATCGCTTTTCTTCGCTGTCAGAAGGATAAAGCGCCGACAGGGCATTGGCCAGCCGCAGGAAATCCGGGCCGCGTTGCTGTTCGGCCTTAATCAGGGCGCGCAGGCCGTTGGTCTGGCCGCCGGCCTGCAGCAGCATGGCGGCGTGAACGCGGTCCAGCGTGGTGGCCTGGATTTCACCACGAATCCGCAAAGCTTCCTCCTCCCGAATGCTTTTTTCAGCTCCGCGTCCTCCGCGCCTCCGCGGTGAGTCGGCCTCATTTTTTGGAAACAGCGTTTGCTGTGGATCGGCCCAGCTTTCCAGCCGGCTGGCCATCACCGCGGCGCCTTCTTCGCCAAAGAGCTGCTTGGCCCGTTCGCCAACCGGCAGAAGCCGCACCACGCCTTTGCTGGTCTGGATGATCCGCCCTTCCCATTTGGAAAGGTCTACCCCCAATGGCTGGGCGAACCGGCGGACGACGTCAAAAACGAGCGAAAAGCCGCTGGAACGCCGAGGCGCGGAGGCGTCCTCATCGTCGTTTTCGTCGGCCTCGGCGTCATCAGACGAACCGGACGGATCGGACCGATCGGCTGGGGCTTTAACATCCGTGCTTTGCAGTGCCCACAGAAACAGGGCCGTCAGCCGGGCATCTTCTTCCAATGCCCCCGCGGCGCCGTTACGCACTTTCGCCTCCGCCGAGCCTAAGACGTTTTCCAACGCCGTACGGCCAACCACTTCCCAGACTTTTTCCAGGTATTCGGCCAATTTCACTTCCCGACCATCGGCGGTTTCAACCTTGCGGTAGCGGCTGAAAATTTCCAGCGCCGGTCCGATGCAGGCAAACACCAAATCCGCCCCGCGAATGCCTTCGCCTTGCAGCCGTTCCATCCAGTCGCCAACGCGTTTGGGCAATTCGCGCAGAACCTCGCCCCAATCGCCCACCGGCGCGTCATCCGGCCGCGGGCGGCAGATAAGGTGCACGCTGGTGGCAAGGGCGGCGGAGTCGCGGGCGCGCAGGCGCGAGCTCATTTCCGTGGCGATGGGCCAGGAACCGGTGACCGTCCAGCCGCCGCGGGTCATACCGGAGAGCAGGGCTTCCCAGCCTTCGGTGGTCTTGTGCGCAAATACCACGCAGCCGACCCCGTCGTCACGGAGAATACGGCGGCCCTCGGCGAAAGCCGCCGCCATTTTCTCCTCGAACCATGCACGGTCCTTTGGTCGGCCGCTGTCCACTTTGGTTTCGTCCTGGACGGCCTCGCGTAATTTCGGTGATAACCTGTTGGCGGGGTCGAACGGGTCGCGCAGGCCGCCGTTGCCCGGAAGGCAGCGCTTGAGCCACGCCAGGAAGAAGTCCGAAAGATCGGAATAGGGGATGGCGTCGTAGTATGGCGGGTCCGTGAACCACGCGCTGGATGAGCCGCTGGGGAGGGGAACTTCCGACGCGTCAGCCTGCTCAACTTGCCCGCCGCTGCGCGCCGGGATACCGGGGCCGTCGAGCGCGTCCCCAACAAGCCGGAGGGCTCCATCAAAGTGCTCTGATCGTCCGCCGGATATGACTGTCTCAGGGAAAGTCCAGGTGATGGGAAGCGTCTGCATTCCGAAGGCTGGCGCAACGGAGCTGTTCGGGTGCATGCGTGCGTTACCATTGCATGATCGCGCAAATATGCCCAGCGCGCACGCTAACAGCTTCGACAAGGCTGGATTTTCGCGAGCTGCGGCGCCAACGCCGGCCGCCAGGGGCACCAGCGTCACCTTCTGCCGCGCCGTGAAAAGGTCGCCCCACTGGAGCATGCCGTATTTTTGGACGCTGAAGGCGCGGCCGGCACCGGAGCCACCGCCGGCGGGCGTCGGCTCATCCGGCACGGGGCAAAGCCCCTTCTTCCCGCCCCGCTCCCATTCGTCGAGAATGGCCTTGAGCCGATCCTGCGCCTTCCGGACGGCCTGATAATCAGGTGGGGTTGGCAGGCGATAATGCCGGCCCGGCTGGCCGGGCTTGAGCGTCACCACGGCCAACATCCGCGCGCCAGCAACGCGTTGCGGCACATGCGTCGTGGCATGGGCATCCTGCCCATGGTCATTTCCGTTCATCACGGGCTGGAAGCCCGTGCCGCGGCCGACCCAGGGCCAATCCCGCAGGCCAGCCTTGCCCGGGTTGTCCATTACGTACTCGACAGCGTGCGCGAGTTCATCCCAGTCGCGGATCAGGTGGTCGTAACATTCCGGCTGCCAGAAAGCACCGGTGCGGCCGAGCAGCCGGTTGACTTTTGTCGCCGTGAAACTTTTCCAGGAGTGGAGGATATCAGACAGTTCGTGGCCGGGGCGGGGCCGAACTACCACGTGTACGTGGTTTGGCATGACACACCATACGGCCAGGTCATACCTGTCGCCGTCAAAATGCAGAAGCGAATCACGAACGATATTCGCGATCCGCGGGTCCCTCAGTTGGCACTCGCCGGCGCCGGAGTCAAGGTACTTTTCGATACGCTGCGAATGCAACTCGTCCAGGCGCCGCATTTCGTCGTCGGTGAGCGGCCGGCCCATGGTCGCTGCCCTTTTGACGATATCCTCACGCTCCCCGACCCACGCCGCGAGCACCTTGGCCGGCAGGCTGTCGGCGAGCCGAAAGGTTACGCTGTAGGTCGCCCCCTCGCGTGTCCAGTGCGGCAGGTAGGCGCCGCGGCGTTTCTGGATGGTGGTGGCATGGGCGTTCTGCCCATGGTCATTTCCATCCATCACGGGCTGGAAGCCCGTGCCACAATCGCCCGCGTCAGAAGCAAATATCACATCCGCGCCGCCGCGCTGGGCGGCCAATTGCGCGCGCACGCGCTGCGGCGGCAAAACCGCCCCGCAGCATAGACAGGTCGCCTTGGCCCGCGTCACGGTGCCGGCGGGAACGTCTTTTTCCGATTTCGGCTCGAAAATCTCGAACTCAACGGTGGCATGGGCATCCTGCCCATGGCCGTTTCCGAACTCAACGGTGGCATGGGCATCGTGCCCATGGCCGTTTCCCTCCCTCACGGGCTGGAAGCCCGTGCCACAACGAACCACCGTGTACCGCAGCGCCCGTTTGCGGTTCGGTTTGTTGCACAGCCAGAACGACCGCACCAGCGGTATTTCCGCGCCGCAGTTGGGCGCTTCGCATTTAACCGTCCGCGCCCAGAGATACGCAATCGGTGTGGCGCCGTCGGGATCTTTGGGGTACAAATCGCCGACTTCCTTTTCCACCTCCTCTTTTATCTGCTTCCCCACTCGGCGGAGTTCATCCGCCAATGATTCGGCGTTCTCCGCGCCTCTGCGGCGGGTTTCCCGCGGAATATCCTCCAGCATCACTTTCAGGATCAGGCACGCCACGGGATTCAAATCACTGGCGAAGGCATCGCAGCCGATGCGCAACGCTTCCAGTGGAATCGAGCCGCCGCCGGCGAAGGGGTCAACCACCAGCGGCGTTTCTTCCGGATGGGCGGCCTTGACCAGGTCACGTGCCGTCTTCAGATACGCCGGATTAGCGGCATGATCCCAGTTGGCGAAATCGGCGATGAATTCATGCAGCAGAACATGGCGCAGGCGTTCGTCGCTTTGGATATCCTGGTCCCAGCGCGAGGGCCGCTCCGGAAACGCCAATAAGATTTGCCGTGCCGCGGCTTTGAACGTTTGCGGGCATTGCGTATCACACGGATCCGGCAAAAGCAGTGCCATCAGCACGGCTCGGCACGCCGCCAGCGGCCGCCGCGCCCACCATAAATGCAGCGTGGATGGATGCCCGTGCCGGATGGACTTTTCCCGCACCGAATGCCGCGACACCGCGGCAATCGGAAAATCCACTTCGGCGAGACGTCTGCATGATTGGGGGATCAAGGTTGCCCCTCCGCTTCTGTGCTGTCGCGGGGCTGGTCCGCTGACGAGAAAGTTCTGTTAAGACTATTGAGTTCGGGCGCCGGTGCATTGCCACCGTTGATCTGGTATAATGACACCGGCTTGTCCATCCAATCAGTTGCCTTGCCGTCGTAGCCGATGACGCGCAGTACCAGATGGTTAAAGGCCGTCATCAGGAACCGCTCATAGGTCCACAGGTCGCGCAGCCGGCCGTTAATCTCAGAGCCGCGCTCCAAAAACGCGCGGACGACATCGGAGAGCGCGGCAGCGCCCTGGCCGCGCGCCCCAGGGCGACTGGCGCTCGGTGCATCGTTCTCGATGAGCTTGAGCCGGTGCGCGAGCGCGTGGCGGTACCTGGCCCACAATCCGTACGCCTTGGAGCCGATCCACCTCTCGACCCGAGCATCCCCCTTTTCTCTTGTTGGCCGCCAAGTCACCCCAGTTTCGTTCGGCTCGTAACACCTGCTGACCGCCTCAATTGCCACCGAGATCAAAAGGCAGGCCCGCTCGAGGGTGAGGTAGAGATCATCGCCATGTTCCACGCCGCGCCGGGAAAGCGCCTCGTTAATTCTCTGGATAGCGCCGACGAGCGGATGCGTGCACATGAAATGCGGATCGTTCCGTGAGAGCTGGGATAAGTCAGCGGCCAGCCTCTGAAGAAAAAGCCACGCGATCTTTTTTACCGCATTCCCGTCCTCGCCAGTCGGGGCGCACAGAGCCTCCGTCACGCCGCCTCGGCATGGCCGCAGTTCACGAAAGATCGGGCAGCCGCCTTGAACAACCACGGTAGCCGCAAAACCGAGGCGTAGGCCGGAGGCGAAGCTCAACGCGGCGAACAGGCTGCTTGCGATTTCACAATCGGGAAGCTTCAGAGTGGATGGTAAAAACTCCGCATCAAGACGGTAAAATTCCTTCAAGACCTCGGTGTCGCCCTGCGTGGGGACGGGCTTATGGGCTCCGGCGGAATTAGCGGGGATGAACAGAAGTTTCGATGCCAAGTCATTGGTCAGATTGGCGATACCGATCTTCACTTTCCCAAAGCTATTGCCGGATAGATCAAAGTTTTTCCCCAGATAATCGGCGAGCTTGTGGATATTCGGGTCCCACGAGGTACAGAGCGATTGGACGTTTTGCTTATCGTCGATGCCGCCTCTCGACCAGCGCAGCCATTGGAGGGAATCCTCCAGCACCCAGCCGAACTGGTCATATTTTCTAAACGTCGGCAGTCCGTCGCAGTCGCCGACCCAACCCTCGCTGCCATCGGGCCCCGGGATGTGCAGGATAATGTGCGCGATCGGGATTCCGCACTCATGTGAATTGTTCCGGCGTTCGCAGCCAGCGAAGTAATCGTTGAACCGCTGGACCTGTCCGTCTTGGTTCGAGCATGCAGTAAACCGGAAGCAAAGTGCACCGGCTGGCAGCTGCTGGCCCCCAAGCCCGATCCCGTAACACCATCGGACCATTGCTGTACCGCGTGTTTGCAGCTCCTCGGCATCACCGTCAAAATTCTCGCCTTTCGGAATTTTGGTCGCGAGAATCGCTGGATAGCTGCGGGAAATCAGCGCCTCTATGTCTGGAGGGATTTCTACTTTCATCGGCCTTCCCCGCCTCGCCTGCCCAGCACAAACCTTTGCCCTTCCAGAGCTTTGTGGCCCCTTTTCGTCAGGTGGTGCTTTTAGTTTGCCTTTGCGACCGTAGCGGCGCAGCGCCACCGCCACGGCGCTTTATGGCAATGTTGACTATTTTCCCTCGGCGCATGATGTAGCACGGCGTACCGGTCCGGATGGCCAGGCGGCGAGCGCGGTGCGCGGCCCTTCGCAGCGCCGGCAACGATCCCAGGATGTCGGGGTCTTGCGTATCCATTCGTGTGGTCACGGGTTTCCTCCTGATTCAAGGACGCGCGGCGGCCTTACGGAATTATCGTAAAGAATCCAACTATCCACCAGTGAACGATAGGTGGCATGGAAATTCTTGAGACCGGATTTAAACCGCCGCCGGATCACATCTTCGGGGACATTATGACCGCCCTGCGCAACGCGAGCTCGCACCCTCGCTGCCGCCAGATCGACCGAGGGCACACTCAGGAAGATCAGTTTCACATGGTAGCCGGATTTACGCCATTGCGCGATGCGGTGGGCATAATTCCGACCGCTGAGCGTCGTCTCAAACGCGAAGCTTTCGCCTGCGGCGGTCTTGCGCGCCATCAGTGCCAGCATGATCCGTCCAGCCTCGAATGCCGCTCTCTCCGGCGCAAATGGCGAAAGGCCGCGGGCAATCAAGTCGGCGTTAATAAAATCGGGACAGCCGGCCTCCAGCGGTAGAAATTCTTCCGCGAACGTTGTCTTCCCCGCCCCATTTGGCCCGGCGATGATGACAATCTTGCGGCTGGGGGATAGTAGCGTCATTGGTGATCTTTTTCCATCCATTCTTATCACCAGTCCACTTCGTGATAAGATTATCATATCAGCCCTCAATCCGTTCCCACTGGGCGTCTGGACCGCGACCCAGGCACCGCAGCAGCTTTTCGCGTCGCATGTCGGCCAGGGCCCGCTGCAACGTGGGGTAACTTACACCGCCGCAAACTCGCTTCAAATCGCCGACGGTAAATCGCTGTGGCAGGCGACCCACGGCATGGCGCACCATTTCCCGCTTGGCACCGCGCGCGCCACTTAGGGTGCCCACGCGGGATTCAAACTCGTTGTAGGCGGCGATCAGCGTGCCCAGGAAATATTCCCACCAGGGGCGAAGGTCATGCTCGCCGTTGTGCCAGCCCTGCGAGCTTTTATATAGAGCTTCGTAGTAAGTCTCTTTGCTTTCCTCGACGATGCGCTCAAGGCTGATATAGCGCCCGGCCTCGTAGCCGCACTGGTAGAGCAGCAGAAGCGTGAGCAACCGGCCGATACGCCCGTTGCCATCCTTGAATGGATGGATGCATTCAAAATCAAAGATGGCGCTGGCAACCAGCAAGAGCGGGTCGGTTTTCGCTTCCGCCAGGGATTGCTGAAAAAGCTCCACGAGTCGCTGCATAAACTGCGGCGTGCCCACGGCGGATACAGGCCGGAAGCGCACCACCTGCCGACCCTCGGGCCGCGTTTCCAAGATGGCATTGTCGCCGGTTTTCCACGCGCCGCCTATCTCGCCGGTGTAGTGGTAGATCATCTGGTGCCAGCGAAGTATGAGGTCCGTGGATAACTTCAAGCGCGCGTGATTGGAGTGGATATCGGCCAGTACGTCGCGATAACCGGCCACTTCCTGCTCCGACCGGTCACGCGGCTGCGTTTTCTTGGTTACCAGAGGGGCGAGGCGCTCGGGAAGGACCGTAATGCCCTCAATGCGATTGGAAGATTCAGCGCTTTGAACGAGGGCGACTTGCCGCAGCGTTTCCAGAACCTCTGGAAATTGTTCAGTGTAGAGATTCTCGCGGCCCCGAAATTCCCCCAATACCCGCATCGACCTCAGTAGCGAGTGGGAAATGGCCGTATCCAATAGATAGCCGTGCTCGAATGATTTCATTTTGCTCCCTCCGTGGAGAGGCTGCTTCGCATATCTTTAAGCGTTATCGCATAGTGCTGGACCTTAACCACTTCGCCCCAGGGCAGGCGGGCGGGATTTTTGATCGGTGGGAAAATGGTCGGCTGGGCGTTGCAGTTCGTGACCACGTAGAGCCAGAAGCATTCGGGCCGGTCCTGGGCGACGCGTAATTCATTGGGCGTCAGCAGCACCGAGCCGCTTTCCGCGCCGAGGCCTTTGACTTCGATCAGCCGCAGTTCGCCGGAATCTAAGTCCAGACTGGTGATATCGTAGCCGAGATTTTTCTCGTGGACGTCATAAACCTGCCGGCCTTGCGCCTTTTCGTGCTCCAGCACCGCCTGCATGGCGATGGCCTCGGTCTGGAGATTTTGCCGGAGGTTGCGCACCTCCGGCGCATCCCGATCGGGATGCGGCAGAACCAGAACACTGGTCAGACGCTCCACGGCCTGCAGAGATAGCGAACGTTGTCGCTCCAGTTCGCGGCGGCGGCGGTCCCGGCGGGCCAGCAATTCGGCATGACGGTTTTCCGCCTGGGAAAGCCGCCCCTCCGCGCCGGGCAGCTTTTTCTCCACCTCATTAGCCGCTTTGCCGATTTCGTCATCGGCTCTCTGCATGAGCTCGGTCAGGGATAGCCTCACGTGTTCGGCGACGCGTTCGATTTCCCCCAGCCGCTCTTGGCGGGTTTCCTCCAGAAATGGCTGGAGCGCGGTTTTCTGGAGCCAGGCCGTTGGCTCCGGCTCCTGGGCTGCCGCAGGCAGATCGTGCGGCGCCGGGGCTGGCGTAAAATTGCCCAAGATCCCCGGCTCGCGGATGGCGGGGGCTTTGCCGTCGGCCACTTCCACGGCGAAGAGCCGTTCATGGATGACCTGCCCAAGCCCGTCCACCACGCGGGCGCGATAAAAGTCAAGGCGTACCGGGGTATCATGCTCCAGCGAGTAAAAACAGGCCCCCTTGCCAAGAGCGTCCGCGGCCAGGTCCGACGTATGCCGCCGTATAGCCTCGAAAAGTGGATGGCCGGGCGTGATCCATTCCAGGGAATTTTTCTCGGCCGCTTCGCGGTCCGTGGAGCAGCGCGGGTACTTGATCGAAAGCGCCGGCAGCCGCCAATCCGGGGCGCGTTCGTAGCTGCGTAAGGCCGGCGGCGTGCGGCCCGGCTCGAACGCATGCGGCACGGTGGAAAGCGTTTTCAGCTCCAGCCGGGCATAGGGCGCTGCTTCGCGGATAAAACGGGCGATGGTTTCGGGCACCATGCGGCGTTCCTGGGCCAAGGCCCGGCGCTCCACGAGCATCCGCAGATTGAGCTTTTTAGAGGCCAGGCCTTCCAGCGCGTTTTGGCAGATGGCGCGGAACTGGCCTTCTTCAACATTTTTCAGCAGCCGCTCCTCCAGGTCGCCATCGCCGAGTTTACCGGCGTAATAATCGCGCAGCACTTTTTCGACGTGCGCGGCCGGCAACACTTCGCCGACCACGTTGAAGACGGCGTCATCATCGAGCGCGTCCCGTATTTCCTGCAACTTGGCCAGCAGACGCCGCAGAACATGGCCCTCGATCGTGTTACTCGCGACGAAGTTGAATATGAGACACGTCTTGTGCTGGCCATAGCGGTGAATCCGGCCCATCCGTTGTTCCAAGCGGTTAGGATTCCAGGGGATATCGTAGTTAAACAGGATGTTGCAGACCTGCAGGTTGATCCCCTCGCCGGCGGCCTCCGTGGCGACCAAAATCTGAATCGCCCCATCGCGGAATTGCTGCTCGGCGAAGAGCCGTGTGCCGGGTTCATCACGCGAGCCGGGCTTCATGCCGCCATGGATACACCCCACCCTGAAGCCCCAGCCCTTGAACCTGGCGACCAGATAATCCAGCGTGTCCTTAAACTCGGTAAACACGAGCAGGCGCTGGTCAGGCCGGTCGAAAAAGCCCTCTTTCTGGAGCAGCTCTTTCAGGCGCGACAGCTTCGCCTCAGCGCCGCCGTCCTCCACCGTGCGGGCCTGGGCGGCAAGTTCACGCAGCTCCTGAACTTCCAGGCGGACCTGTTCGGCATTACCCGCCAGCGTGATGGCTTCCAACGTTTTTTCCAGCCGCTCCCGTTCGGTGTCCTCCATTTCTTCGATTTCTTCGGATGACGGCAAATCCGGCGGCGCTCCGCGGGCCAACTCCTGGGCATGCTTAAGGCCGTCTTCCAATCGGTGGGCGCGGTTTTCCAGGCTGTGGCGCATGGCGTAGGCGCTGGAGGCCAACCGGCGCTGATAAAGCGACATCAGAAAACCCACAGCGCGGGCGCGCGGGTCATCCCCCTGCGCCGCCGCCCGGGCGCTGTGCCGTTTCACAAAGCGCGTGACCTCCTGATAGAGCTTGAACTCCGGCCCATCCATCTGAAAATCCACGGTGTGCGGAATGCGTTTGGTGAAAATCTTCCGGGCCACCCAGGTGCCGTCGGCTTGGCGCTGCGGGAAATAGACCATGGCCTCCTTGGTGCGGCGCAGATAGAACGGCGCCCGGCGGCGCTCCATCGCCTGGCGGATGGATTTCACGTCCGCATAGGCATCGAGGTCGAGCAGTTGCAGAAACAGGCTGAAGTTTTCAGGGTTACCTTTGTGCGGCGTGGCGGTGAGCAACAGCAGGTGATCGGTGGTATCGCGGAGTAGCTCGCCCAGTTTATAGCGCAGGCTTTTGTGGGTTTCATCAGACGCCGACATGCGGTGGGCTTCATCCACAATGACCAGATCCCAGTGCGCCTGCCCGAGGCCGGGCAATATGTCGTCGCGTTTGGCCAGATCCAGTGAGGTGATAATCCGCTTTTTTTCCTGCCATTGGTTGAAGCCAAACTGCTCCCGGATATCGGTTCCCCGCATGACCTCGAATTTCGCCTCGAATTTATCCCGCAGTTCCCGTTGCCATTGGAACGCCAGGTTGGCCGGAGCAACAACCAGGATGCGTTCGGCGAGGCCGCGCAGTTCCAGTTCGCGGATAAGCAGCCCGGCCATAATCGTCTTGCCGGCCCCGGCGTCATCGGCCAGCAGAAAACGCACGCGGGCGAGCTTCAGCAGATAGTCGTACACGGCCTCCAACTGGTGCGGCAGCGGATCCACGCGGGAAATGGACAGGCCAAAGTAGGGATCGAATTCATACGCGATGCCCAGCGCATAGGCCTGCAGGCCCAGGCGGAGCAAGTGGCCGTCGCCGGCGTAGTTGAGCGCGGCATCGAGAATGGTGAGCTTGGCGATTTGATCGGCGGTCAGTGTGACCTCGTGAAATCGTTGGCTCCGCAGGCCAACCAGGCCGGCAATCCAGGTGTCAGGCCCCTCGGTGCGAACCGTCACCACCCGCATCGGCTCACTGAACAGCGAACCGGTGATGGTTTGGCCCTCCCGGATGGGTGGCGGTTGGTTCACTGTTATCGGCTCCTGTCTCCCGATCATTTCGACTTATCGGACGGTTCGAGAATCGTCGGCCCTGACCCTATCGCCCTGGCGCCGCTCCGCGCGTCGCGCGCGCCGCGATCCAATGCCGCCGTTTTCGAAGCCTGGCCCAGCCGCTGTTAATCCATCCCGATGGCTATCGCTTATTAGCCGTTTGCGGCTTAGCATTCCGATAGCGGTCGGGATTGAGTGGGAACACAGAATGAATCGGTAGCAGGTCGAAGATCCGCCCCGCTTCAATCGCCGCATTCATTCTGCGTTCCTACTTAGCATTTCTGCCACGCCGGCGCCAATTTCTTTTCCAGAGTGTAACCGTTATCTCCTCGCGGACCCCCAGCCATCTTCAGCGCCACCCTCTACCACCCGCCACACCAGCCGCCACCGCCCCGCTCCTATTTTAACCAGAAATCGCCCGTGGCTTTATTGTGCGTGGCGTGGCGACTTTGCGATGGGTGGTCGGAGATATCCAGCGCCGTCCCAGAGACGGATGGCTTACCGGCCATTTTGGGCGATTCCGAACTGGAGCGACTGGCGCGGACCTGCCGGACCTGGGCCTGGCGCCATGCCGAGCAGCCTGGCCTTCCTGCGCGGCTGGCGGGTTTCATACTTGGCGCCGGTCATCCGATGACCGGTCAGCATGGGATCACTTATGGACTGCCCGGGGCGGGACTCGAACCCGCACGACCTTTACAGGTCACAGGATTTTAAGTCCTGAGCGTCTGCCATTCCGCCACCCGGTCGAAACCCAATATCCATGCGGCTTTGCCTTATGCCTATTGGGTTTTCTTCATTCTTATTGGATCAACTAGATATGTCCATATCTGCTAGTAGTATCCCGTTTTTGCCAGTGGTTTTCCCCACCCTTTCCCCACGCGGGGTATACTGGGGGGGGGTATCGTTCGCGGCGGGGAATGCATTATCCGCCCCGTGGGGCTTCCCGCCGGAAAAGACGCCTCGCCCATCTCGACGCCCTGGCCGTGGCGCTCCGTAGGACGCTCCGGAGCCTGCGGGCCTCCCAGCCCAAGTCGCCGAAGGAGGCGACTCGATAAGGCGAGCTGCGCTGGTGCATCCACCAGACGCAACTACCCCCTTTTTTGCCCTGACTATTGTATTATTTATGCAGAAGTCAATAGTTGCCAGAAATTCCGCCGGAATTTCTGCCTGCCAACGTGATGGATGCTCGGTGTCATAGCCCAAGGGCGAACTTCGCGGCCGTGGTGGCCGTGGTCGCCGGGGCGGACACGGAGTGCCCCAGCATGGCCAACACCACAGACATACGCCCTTACTTCACCTACGCTTCGGCTGCCGAGCGGTTGGCATTGTCAGCCCGCATGATTCGGAAGCTATGTGCATCGCGCCACATTCGTGCGGTGAAAATCGGGAGAAGCGTAAGAATTTCGCCGCAAGAATTGGAGCGGTTTGAAGCCGGGCTGCCGGCGCGGTGAGGCCATGAACACTATCGCCACTACTACGTTGCTCGAAACCGCCGCCCTCTATCAATCTTGGGGCTGGCGCATATTTCCGGTAGATCGGGGAAAAATACCGCGGTGCCGATGGACGTACTGGACGCGGGAACCGCTCGGCCGCCGCCAAACCGAAGAACTATTCTCGCGTCCTGGCACTGCTGGGATCGGTGTAGCGCTCGGACAACGCAGCAACGGGCTGGTGGCGCTGGATTTTGACGTTGTGCCTGCATGCGCCATGTGGGAAAGCGAGTTTGCCGAAATCGCCGCCGAACTGCCGGTGTCGCAGACATTCAGGGGCAAACACTTCTTCGGCAGGGTTTCTGAAGCTGTCCACGGCAAAGATTTTCAAGGCGGCGAATTCAAAGCCGACGGAAGGTTCGTGATTCTGCCGCCGAGTGAACACGAATCGGGCGTCTGCTACCGGTGGATAAGGACGCCAGAACCTGACAGCCAGATACCCACCATCGTCCCGGAATGGTTTCAGCTTGCCGAAGACCCAAGTTTCCGATTTCCCCCGCCCCTTACCAATGCCGTGCTGTTACATAAGTCTGTTTACGACATATGTAACATGGGCGCTGGGGTACGAAACTAAAGCTTGTTTGAACTGGTCGGGATTCTCAAGGGATTGAACCCCGGCGCGGAACCGGAGGCTCTCCGCGGCGAATTCGACTTGTGGTACGAGCAGGCCGAGCTGTATATCAGGACGAAAGACAGGGAGTTCAACTGGCAAGAGTTTTGCCGGGGTGGGAAATGTCGCAAGTTTCCTGCCACCATCGCCCGCGCCACCGCCTCCGCCCAGAAGTCACCACCTATTCTGCCGGATATGCCGAAGCTGGACGCCTTGGGACGGCTTTGCCGAGCATTGGGAAACAACCCGCCCGGCGAATTCTTTTTGACAACCCGTGCCGCCTGCAAGCACTGCGGTTTTGCAACGCCCATGGAGGCACTGCGCGCTTTCCAGAGGCTGGCCGCATCGGGATTGATCGCCTTGGTGCAACGTGGTACGCCGGGTGTCGTGGCAGGCGGCAAGGCGAATCGTTACCGATGGATTAGACCGCCAAACGTGATCGCACCTCCACCGGCAGCAGGACGGGCCGGAAGCACGACGATGGATTGGGCAAAACCGGAAGCCAACGCCCAGACGGCGGGGCTATGAAATGGTGATTGTCTTTCTGCTTCAATGGTTTCGGCTTTACCGAACCTGCCGCTGGAGCGGTGGGCGACGCCAGCCGTTCGCAAGGGTGGTGTGAATGCTCGTTTTTCGAAGACAACCGGCCATAGCGCGGCGTGACTTGCGAGCCGATGAAAAAACACTTGACAAGATAGTTTACATAATGTACATTATAAATTGCGGCGTACTTGGAGTGTGCAGTATGGATAGTATTGTGGCGTTCAGAAATAACCTGTCGGATTACTTGAGCCGTGTGGCTTATGGTGGAGAGCGTATCCCTTTGGCCCGCAAGGGCAAACCCACCGCGGCGCTGGTGAGCATTGACGATCTACGGACATTGGATGCGCTGGAAGATGCGGCCGACTTGAAGGCCGCGCTCAAGGCCCGCAAGGAAAAAGGCGAGATACCTTGGGAAACTGTCAAAGCGCGATTGAAAGCCAAGCGCCGGCATGTCCAGGCAGGCGACACCACGGGGAAGCATTGAGGCCGTGGCTTATCGCATCGTCCTTAAAGCCGCCGCCGCCAAAGCGTTGGAAAGGCTTCCCCATGATGTCACGGCCAGACTCGAACGGTGCATCGACGCGCTGGCGTCTGATCCGCGTCCGCCCGGCGTAGTGAAGATGCAGGGGGACGATAACTTATGGCGGGTTCGCGTCGGCCCGTATCGGATTATGTATGAAATTCACGACCAACGGCTGCTGGTTCTGGTTTTGAAAATCGGCCATCGTAAGGACATTTACCGCTGAAGTGAGAAAGCATCGGTGATCTATGGCAAGCGTCTACAAACGTGGGAAAAACTGGATTGCTTCGCACCTTGGTACAGACGGCTTGTGGAAAGCGAAGTCTGCCGGTACGGACAAAGGCATGGCGTTGCAGATTGCCAACAAACTGCAAACCGATTCCATGCTCCGCCGGGAAGGCATCATCGACGCCGCCATGGACAGATTTGCCGCCGCCGAACGCAAGCCGCTGGCGGAACACCTGGCCGAATTTGAAGCGGACATTCTGGCCCGCAACGGCAAGGAAGCCTACGCCTTCCAAGTCCAGCAGAGGGCGGAGCGGATAGTAATGCTTGGCGAAGTGGAGCGGCTGTCGCAATTGAAACCAGCCGCTTTGAATGCCGCCATTGCCAAGCTGCGGGACAAAGCCCACAAGAAAGCGAGCCTGGCCCATCACATTCGAGCGGCAAAGAGGTTTAGAGCGTGTTATGAACTTTCAGGCGCCAAAGCCACCAAAATGCCGGAAACACGGTGGTTTTGGCTTACAACCTCCCGGCAGGCAATGGGTGGATGGCTCTGCGAACGCACAAAACCCGCCCTGGATGCGGAAAAACCTAGTTTTCAAAGTTTATAACACGCTCTAGCCGCTGGCCGCACCGCAACGGCCACTTGGCCGACGATACGCTTATTGCCGTGAAGGTTTCCACGGTGGCCGCATCGGATCGCAAGATTCACCGCCGGGCGTTGAGCCACGCCAAGTTTGCCGCCCTGATCGCCGCCACCGACAAACCCGGTGAAGCCTTTGGCATGAGCGGCACGGACCGGGCCATGGTTTATCGCGTGGCGGGTAACACAGGCTTTCGGCAAGGCGAGTTGCGGACACTGATGCCGGAAAGTTTTGACTTGAACGATACCCCGGCCACCATCACGGTGAAGGCCGCCTACTCCAAGCGGCGTCGCGATAATCGGCAGGCGATACCCGTCGCCCTGGCCGAAAAGCTCAAGCCATGGCTGCACCAGAAGGCCGCCGGCAAGCCTGTATTCGCCCTACCGCCGCGTTTTGACGTGGCGGACATGTTCCGAGCCGACTTACAGGCAGCGGGCGTTTCTACGGCGGATACGGATTTCCATTGCCTTCGCGTGAGTTACGTTTCGTGGCTGGTGCAATCCGGGGCCAGCGTCAAGACATGCCAGGAATTGGCCCGGCATTCGACGCCTGTCTTAACCATCAGCCTGTACAGCCGCATGACTGTTGACTGCCCGGGGCGGGACTCGAACCCGCACGACCTTTACAGGTCACAGGATTTTAAGTCCTGAGCGTCTGCCATTCCGCCACCCGGGCATCCGGACATCCATCGGGATAGAGCCGGTGGATGATAGAACCGGCACGCCGGAGAATGTCCACCCCAACAATGGGCGGTTCTTTGCAAGCATTGCAACCTCGCCGCGCCTGCAGTCTCCGTTCTCCGGTTCACCTGCTCTCCGGCCTCGGCTTCACCGCCGCGCTGCCTCCTGGTCTGAACCTTTCATCATACCGGGTCGACCAAGAACTTTCGTCGCCGTGGGGCTGATCATTTCGTAGCGTATGCCGCGCCAGGTGATGCGCCGGCCGAAAGCGGAGCGGAGCAGGAAAAACAGGGTCAACGCCTGCACGGCCGGCAGGCCGAGGGTGAACCAAAACCAGTTCCGCTGAATCCGCGGCCAATGTTCCGGCAATAGCCGCCGGCCCGTCCGCCGCAACATCACGCCGCGGATCAAGCCTAATCCATATAAGGCGACAAACACCAGCGCCGGCCGCCACCACCAACTCCGTCCATCCATCCCCGCGATGAGGGCCGTCGTCGCCGAAGAGAGCAGCGTAAACCAATACAACCCCACGCCGGCCAAAGCCAGCCACCACAGGCCGCCGGCGCAAACCCGCGTGATACGGTATTGGCGCACGGCGAATTCGGTTAGGCTCGCCCAGCCAAACCAGGCTGGCGAAGCGACCAGACATTGCGGTACGAAATGGATTTTCGCGTGCGCTTTATGTTTCACATAGTCGGAGAGTACATAGTCGTCGCTTAAAGCGCCCTGCCAGCCGTCGTAGACACCATACTTGAAAAAATCGCTGCGCCGAATCGCCATCGTCCCACCCCAGGCTACTGTGCGCCGGTACGGTCCGAGCAAGCTGCCCACCATGGCATTCATCACGCACGCCACCGCGTTCGCGGGATGTTCGGACATCGGCACATAATAGCGGTAGCCGGTGACCGCCCCAATATGGGGGCCGTACGTCAGCGGCAGCGCCAAAGCGTGCAACCAGTTGGGATTCGGTTTGGCATCGGCATCCATGAAAGCCAGAATCTCGTCGTGCGCGGTGGTTCGGGCGATCGCCGCCAATTGGTTGTGCACTTTCTGGCCGCGCGTTTGCGCTGGTCCGGCGGATACGACGTCCACCCGGCCCGCGGGCTGCGTCGCAGCCAATTTCCGCAACCACCCGCAAACCGGATCGGCCATCGATTCCACCGCGAAAATCAGGCGGTAATGCGGATAGTTCTGAGCCAGCAAGGCCTGGATGTTGGTGGCGGTGTAGGCCTCCAATCCTTGGATCGGTACAATCACCGCCACGCGGGGAAACGTCTCACCCAGGGGGCGCGCGGCCACGCGCGCCATGCGCCGACCGAAAAAGTGCGCCACCCACGCCCCCCAGGCGGCGAGCACCAATTCCACCATCCACAGCCCTTCCAGCAGCAGGCCGCCATAGACGCACCAATTTCCTCTCACCATCGACGAATCACATCCCTACACGCTACGGGCATCTCTTATAGGGGGGCGCGATCCCGGTGTCCACCGCAGGTTTAAAAGCCGCTGGACGGGCTGCCAGCGGATTTTGCAGGCAGGGACCTGCCGCGGCGGTATGACCGGCTCTATAGGTCTCGGGTTTCTACGTTGGTGGTCGTGGTGCGGCAGCCGCACCGCGTTTCAACGCGGTGAACCGGGGACACCTCGGATCGCGATCGCGCCGCGGGGCGGCGCGGCATCCGGGATCCCGGCGTGGTCGTTCACCGGGTCGCCACCGAAAGGCCGTTAGGCGACTCGCCCCAGCCGGCCCGCCCACTGGCGGACCGAACGGCTTGGCAGCGGAGGCCGGGGTTGGCACGCCGCTCTGGCTTGGCCAGCCATGATGGCTACGCCCGCTTGACTGGGCCGCGTCAGGCATCCTACGATTCTATTATGCCGGCAGGGATCATGGCGGCTTTCGATTGTGGATTACGGGGAGCATCTGGCCGATGAAGACAGCGCCACAGGAAGTGGAATCCAAGCCTGGGCGCATCACCTGGTACCGCTCACCGGTCAGTCGCGAAGACCTGGCCCGATTGAACCGCCGCAGTGACTGGAAAGGTCTTTTCCAGACGGGGGGGTATCTGGGCGTGTTGGCCGTCACCGGCTCCGCCGCTTACTTCTCCGCCGGCCGCCTGCCGTGGCCCGTCGTGCTGTTATTATTCTTCTTGCACGGCACCTGTTGGGCTTTCCTGCTAAATGGTTTCCACGAATTGGTGCACGATTCGGTTTTCAAAACCCGTGCGCTGAACCGCTTTTTTCTCCGCGTTTTCAGTTTTCTGGGTTGGCTGAATCACCACCTTTTCTGGGCCAGCCACATGGAGCACCACAAGTACACGCTGCATCCACCGGACGATCTGGAAGTGGTTTTGCCGATGAAATTAACGCTGGCCGGCTTTCTGGAAAATGCGTTGATCAGCCCGCGGGGATTTTACTATACGCTTAAGAACACTATCCGGTTGGCGCGGGGCCAATTGAAAGACGAATGGGAAAACGCCTTGTTCACGGAATCCGAGCCGGCTCGGCGGAGGCAGTTGTTCAACTGGGCCCGCCTGGTGCTGGCGGGTCAACTGACTATCGTGGTCGTCGCACTGGTCATGGGCTGGTGGCTGCTGCCGGTGGTGATCACCCTGGCGCCCTTCTACGGCGGCTGGCTGCTGTATCTTTGCAACAACACGCAACACGCCGGCTTGCAGGATAACGTGCCGGACTTCCGGCTCTGCTGCCGGACCATCATTCTTAGTCCGGTGGTGCGCTTTCTCTACTGGCATATGAACTACCATACGGAGCACCATATGTACGCCGCCGTGCCATGCTACAATCTGGGCCGGCTGCACCGCCTGATTAAAGCCGACCTGCCGCCGTGCCCGCACGGCCTGTACGCCACATGGAAGCAACTTATTCCGATTCTGCGGCGCCAGAAACGGGAGCCGAAATACCAATACGCCTCGCCGTTGCCCAGCGCCGCGCCAAGGCGGATTCAGGGGGCGTGACAATCTCTGGCCTAGAGCCGAACCCCACCGCGGACGTCTGACCGGCCCTTTAACGCCACGGAAGCCGGCCAGTCGCCGCCAGGACATTCTCCAGGCGGCTCAACCAAGTCTGCCCGCCGATGGATGGGGCGAGAGGTTGGCGTTACCGAGGCGCCGGGCGCGGCGCCCCTCCCAAGTGGGAACGCGGAAGGAATCGTTGGATGGTCGGCGGTGCTCCTGGCCCCCCTCCAGCCGCAGGGCGAAGATCCACCCCGGTGGACCCAGCCCGAAATGCTGTAGCTGGTCCGCCGGATTGCCACGCCCGATTCAGACGCACCGGTCGCGCTCATGACGGGGTTGACGGCTCATCAGGTCGGCAATGCCTTCGCGCGGCTTTTTGCCCTCAAACAGCACCGCGTGAAGGCACTCGGTAATGGGCATTTCGACGCGCTGCCGCCGCGCCAGATCCATCACGCTTTTCGTGGTCGGAAGACCTTCCACCACCCCGGTCATACCCTGCAGCGCCGCCGACGGCGATAAACCGCGGCCAATATGCTCACCCAACGTGCGATTGCGCCCCTGCACGGCAAAGCAGGTGGTGACCAGATCGCCCAGGCCGGCCAGGCCGCTGAAGGTTTCAACCTGCGCGCCCAGCAGCACGCCTAAGCGCGTAATTTCCACCAGACCCCGCGTGAGCAGCGCCGCTTTGGCATTGGTGCCGGCTTGCAGGCCGTCCAGGATCCCGGCGGCAATGGCCACCACGTTTTTCATCGCCGCCGCCAGTTCCACGCCGCGTAAATCCGCATTGCGATAGATCCGCAGATAAGTGGTGGTAAACATGGTTTGAATAAGGGCGGTGAGTGTTTCATCGGTCGATGCCGCCACCAAGGTGGTAGGCAGGCCGCAGGCCAGTTCTCCGGCGATGCAAGGTCCGGAGATGGCGACCACCGGCCGGTCCCCGAGAACGTCGGTGATAATCTCGGTGGGGCGTAACAGGGTCTGGTTTTCGATGCCTTTGGCGACACTGGCGATGGGCACACCGGCGGGGATCACCGCCCGGAACTGCCCCATGACCGCACGGATGTGCTGGGCGGGTACGGCGCAGATAATCAAGCCGCACTGGCGCAGCGCCGTCTCCGCAGAGGTAGTTAATTCAATGGATTCCGGCAGATGTAAGCCGGGCAGATAACGAAGGTTTTCGCGCTGCGCGGCAAGGGCGGCGATATGTTCGGGGCGCCGCCCCCACAGACGCACACGATATCCCCCTCGGGCCAGAATCGCAGCGCAAAGCGTGCCCATGGCGCCGGCGCCCATCACGCAGGTAACCCTGGCGTACCCTAAAGGGAGCTTGGAATGCATCGCCCATTTATACCCGTGCTATCCGTACACCGCCAAGGGCAGGTTGCCTTCCAGGGTTACGCAACGCCAGCCGCGGCGCTGGATGGCTTCGATAATCCGCGGCAGCGCCTGGACGGTGCGTTCCTGCGAAGAGGCCCGACGGGCTGGCTCCAGGCCGTCGTGCAGAGTCACAATATCGCCACCGCGAAGCTGACTGGTGATAATTCGTACGATCGTTTCGGGCGCCCAGTTCAGCGTGTCCCAACCCCGGACGCGCCACGCGAGATAGTGCAAACCGGCGCGCTTGACCGCACAGGACTGCGGCCACGTTTTGAAGCCCATGGGGGCGCGGAACAGGGCCGGTTTCTTTCCAGTTGTGTCCACTATCACGCGGCTGGTCCATTCCAGCTGGTCGGTCCAATACGCCCGCGATCTCCAGATCCCATTATGGTCATGATCCCAGCTATGGTTCACGACCGTGTGGCCCTCAGCCACGATGCGCGCGGCCAGGGCCGGATGGCGAAGCACGTTGCGGCCAATGAGGCAGAACGACCCTTTGGCGTTATGCTTCGCCAGGATCTCCAGAACCCGAGGCGTGAAAACGGGTGAAGGTCCGTCATCAAAGGTCAGGGCCACGGCGCGATGGTCGCAGAGCCGCCGGATGACCGGGGCGAAAACCTGACTGCCTGAATAAAAAACGCTGTACGCCAGCAGAGTTGCGGCCCCGCCCGCCGCTATCGCCGCGCCCATTCCAACACCAGAGGTAGCTAACATCCCGCTTTTCTAGCCGCCGGATGGGTTTCTGTCCAGCTGGGCCGAAGTGCATCTGCGGCGAGCAGGAGGCCGATGATTTATTCCCGTATCATCGCCTCCCCATTTCTTCGTGCGACGCGAAGATGGGGTTCGGCCCAAAGATTCCGATGTCCGGCGGAGTGTTACCCCCGGCAGAGTCGAGGGCTACATATTGGGTTGCGGGCCAGCGCGGATCTCGTCCCGAGGCCGCGGACCTCCACAGCGCCGGCGGCCGGCGCCGGGGTCGGCCGACCCAGGCCCGGCTTTAGCGCGCCGGGGTTTAGCCTTGCGGAAACCATGCGTGAAATCCGCGGCATAGAGGCGCGATTCGGCGAATTCCGTCGCCGTCAGAACCCGGCCGATAATGATAATCGACTGGCTGGTAATGCCGGCGGCCCGCACCTTGGCGTGGATATCCGCCAGTCTTCCCGTGATGATTTTTTGATCCGGCCAGGAGGCGCGATGCACCACCGCCGCGGGGCAATCTGCGCCGTACGACGCGGCCAGGGCGGGCGTGATTTTCGCCAACAGATTGATGCTCAGGAACAGCACGAGAGTGGCGCGGTGGCGGGCCAGATCAGCCAATTCCTCGGTCACCGGCATCGGCGTGCGGCCGGCAGCGCGGGTTAAAATCACCGTTTGGGAAAGCTCCGGCAGCGTCAATTCTTTTCCCAAAGCCGCGGCCGCGGCCGTGAACGAGGAGACCCCCGGCACGATTTCCCAGGCGATGCCCAACGGCTCGAGCTGCCGGATTTGCTCCGCCACGGCTCCAAACAGGCACGGATCACCCGTGTGGACACGCGCCACATCCTGGTCGAGGTCGCGCGCTTCCTTGAGGACCGCCACGATTTCGTCCAGCGTCATGCCGGCGGAGTCGAGGATACGGGCGCCCGGTTGGGCGCCGCGTAGAACTTCCGGCGAAACCAGGGAGCCGGTATAGAGTATGATCGGGCAGCGGGCGATCAGTTCCGCGCCCCGTATGGTAAGCAGGCCCGGAGCACCGGGCCCGGCGCCGATGATGTAAACTTTCATGCGCTTTCCTGAAAACGGGACTGGACCGACCAGCGTAAATTCCACCCCGGTGGAAGTCTCCCGGGCGACGCCTCCACCGGGAGTTATGCCCGCCAATAACTTACGTGCAACGGAGCACCGCGTCGCGCACCACCTGCCATACGCCAGGCGGAATTTCGCCGAGCCAGTTCGCGTCAACGACGGCCGGCCCATGAGGCGGTAAGTCATCCTGGTCCGCACCGCCCCGGCAAACCAAACGCCAGAGCCGTTCGCTGACTGAACCATTGCGTTCGATAAGCAAGCGCCGGGCCAGCAACTCCGCCAGAGTCGCGCCTTCCGTCCGCAGCGTCAGATAAGGCGCCGCCAGAGTAATCGGCCGCAGCGGGGTCAGTTCAATATACGGCCGGACCAGCGGTTCGATGGCGCCGGGATTCTGGAAGCCGGCACGCCCGAAGTCACACGGTTCCTTCACATCACCGACCAGGAAATAGCGGCTGGCCGTTTCCACCAGAATGGCGCCGGCCAGCCGGCCCACTCGCGCCATTATTCCTCCTCCCCGGAAAGGGATTCCACCGGTTCCGGCGCCGCCGGAGTCGCCAGCGAATGCCCCGGCCGCTGGCCCGGCAGCACTTGGCCATCCCAGGTGTATTTATTGCCGTATCCCCGCGGCGTGACCAGATAATTTTCAAACAGAAAAGTGTGGCTGGCGCCGATGATCACGGTGGTCAACATGCCGATTTCATAATCGAGCAGATGATTGAGATCGGTCAGCACAATATGTTCCTGTTTGCGGTAGGCGCTCTTGATGAGGGCCGCCGGTGTCCCGCCGTCGCGATATTGTTTGATGATTTCCTGGGCCGCGACGATCTGCCGGGTGCGGCGGCCGCTGGCGGGATTGTACAGACCAATTACGAAATCAGCGCTGGCCGCGGCTTCGAGGCGTCTGGCGATGGCCGCCCAAGGTGTGAGCAGATCGGACAGCGAGATGCAGCAAAAATCATGTCCCAGCGGAGCGCCCACCAGGGAGGCGCAGGAGCTGATCGCAGTGATGCCGGGGATCAGGCGCAGCTCCGGCGAAGCTTCCCGACGCCAGCCCAATTCCCGGAGCACCTGAAACACCAACGCTGCCATGCCGTAAACGCCGGCATCGCCGGAAGAGATCAACGCCACGTGGCCGCCGGCCCGGGCCCGTTCCACAGCGGTCCGGGCGCGGCCGATTTCCTCGGTCATACCGGTGCGGATGATTTCCTTGCCGCTGAGCAAGTGCCGCACCAGACGGATATACGTGCCATAGCCGACGACCAGGTCGGCCTGGGCGATCGCTTCCAGCGCCGCCGGCGTCATATGACGATCGTGGCCGGGGCCAATGCCCACCACGGATAGAATGCCTTTAGGCATGCCACACCTCGCGTTCGGGAAAGGGAATGCGGGCCACGGCCAAGGTCATGGAGCGGCCGGCGCCCGGTTCGGTATAGGTCTGCTTGGGCACGAGTAAACGGGACGAACCGGAAGCCAATAGCGCCGCCGCCTCCGCCACGGTTCGCGTGCCGACATATTTTTTGACGGTGGCGGAAGGATTTTCCACACCTACGGCCGCATCCAACTGGCGCGCGGCGTAAGTTTGCAGCGGCCAGCGATATTTTTCACACAAGGCCGCCAGAGCCGGCTCATCTTTTTTCAGATCGATCGTGGCGGCGCTGCGGACGCAGGCCAGGCTCAAGTGGTGTTCTTGCAACAACGTCCGCACCCCACGCTCCACCAGAGCCGGCGCCGTGGCCTTGTCGCAGCCCAGTCCCAGCACCAGGCTGCGCGGGCGGTAGATGACCGCCCGTTCGAAGTGCCGCGGATGGGTGGCACGAAGGTCGCGGTCGGTCACGATGAGCAATATTTCAAATTGATCGGGATTCACGGCGTCCAGCGAACGGGTATAGGAAATCCCCCGCGGCAGCGGCGTATCGGCCGGCCACCAATCCGGTTCACCCGTTTCCTGGATAAACATGACCGGCGCCTCATTGACCACCGCGGCACAGCCGCGCGTGATGTTGCGGTCGGGATCATCGAGCGTCCAGCCGAGTTGTCGTCCGAGGATATCCACGGTCAGGGTGCCGCGGACATCGGACGCGGTGGTAATAATGGGCTGGGCGCCCAAGGCCGCGGCCACGCGCTCCGTAAAAGCATTGCCGCGGCCCACGTGGCCGGAAAGCACGCAGATGGCCCATTGTCCCGCATCATCGACACACACCACCGCCGGATCGATTTTCTTGTTTTGCAGCAGCGGCGCGATCATCCGCACCACGGCGCCGACGCTGATGATAAAGACGTGGCAGTCGTAGGTGGTGAAATTCGCCTGGAGCGCCGGCCCCATGGGCCGGGCCAGCGGCCTGGCCCCCGGGGGTGCTTGCGCCAAAAATTTATCGGACACATAGGTGTGCGCATCCGGCAGGGCGGCGCCCAGCCGCCGGGCGAGTTCCACGCCGTGACGGGTGATGGCGTAGATGGCTAAAGGTTGGCGTTGAGCAGCAACTGGCATCCCGCACCTGATAGTTCGGATTCAGCGTTCCGCAGTCAGCAGCGCGCTATCCCGGTCCGCTTTCCGCGGAGCGCCGACTGCGGCTCGCCCGCGGCCGGCCAGTACGCCGTTGCGATGTTTGCGCGACACCACCACCATCGAAAAATAGTCGCAGCGGTCGTTACGAATGCTCCGCAGGTCGGCAACAATTTTCTGATCGGCCATCGTCGCTTTGGATACGTAAACGGCACGATCGATCAGGTCCGCTTTTTCCAAAGCGGCCACGACCCGCGGCATCACCGAACTGACCTTCAGCAGCAGCACCGTGTCGAAGCGCTCCAGGATGTCCGGTAAATCCTCCAGGCCGTAACTGGCCGGAATGATCGCCACGCGCTCCTGGCCGTCGGCGATGGGATCGCTGGTTACCGCGGCCACCGCCGAAATGGATGAGACCCCCGGCACAATCTCAATCTCAATGCCCGGCCAGCGCGTGGGGGCCTGTTGATGCAGGTAGATAAACGTGCTGTAAAACAGCGGATCTCCTTCGGCGATGAAGGCCACCGATTTACCCGCCTCCAGGCGCTGGCCGATTTGCGTAAACGCCGCATCCCAGGCCGGCGCGATGCGCTGCGGATTCTTGGTCATGGGAAACGTCAGAAACAGGCGTTCCTGGCCCGCGACGGCGCCCACCGGGGCGGCGGCGATGCGCCACGCCACCGATTCATCCCAGCGGGAACGTTGGGGAATCGCGATCACCGGGACTTCCCGCAGCACCCGCACCGCGCGCAGCGTCATCAGGTCGCAGGCCCCCGGCCCGACGCCTACGCCATAGAGTTTTCCGTATTTCATGGCCTCTCAATCGTAAAAATATGCACCGGATTAAGCGCCTCGTAACGCACGTACTTCGCCAGCGGAGCGCCGCGGGAGACGTTCACCAGCAGCACTTCCGGCGTCAACCCCCGTTCGCGCAAGGCGCGGTAGGTTTCGCCGACGTTTTCCAGCGTAATGGCGGTGCTGACCAGCCGTCCGCCGGGCCGCAGGCGCTCCAGACACACCGCCAGGATTTCCCGCATCGATCCTTGGCTGCCGCCGATAAAAACCGCCTCCGGGGCCTCCAGTGCGGCCAGCGCCTCCGGCGCCCGCCCCGCGATCACCCGCACGTTGTCCACACCGTACGCCCGGATGTTTTCGTGGCAGATCTCCACCCCTTCCGGATCCACCTCCACGGCGTACACGCGGCCTTCGTATGCCAACCACGCCGCTTCAATGGAAACCGATCCGGACCCGGCCCCGATGTCCCAGAGCACGCTGTCGGGCCGCAAGCGCAACGCTCCCAGCGCCAGAGTGCGGACTTCCCGCTTGGTGATCAGTCCTTTTTTCGGCATCCGTTTGGCGAAATCGTCTTCGTGAATAAACGCCAACGCCGGCGGAGACCGCCAATCCGGATCGGTGCGCTGCAGAATCAGGATATTCAAAGCTCCAATATCACGGCAGGCGGCCAGCGCGGCCAGCGTGAATTCCCGGATCCGCTCGTCCGGGCCTCCGAGGTTTTCGCACACCCAGGCCCGCCAGCCGGTTTGGCCCAGCCGCAGCATTTCCCCGGCCAAGACCGACGGCGAATTCTCCGCGTCCGTCAGGTACGCCACTTTGCGCAGGCGATGCAGCCGAGTGACGAATCCTTCGCGGCTGCGGCCGTGCACGGAAATCCAGGCCGCGTCATCCCATTTCTGGCCGATGCGGGCAAACGCCCATTGCATCGAACTGACGTGCGGCACAATATCCACATGCTCGGGGCCGACGGCCTTGAGCACCAGACTGCCCACGCCGAAGAACAGCGGATCACCCGAGGCCAGCACGCAGACATTTTGTTCAGCGCACAGTTGGGGCAATTGCCGGATCACCTCGCCGATGCCGTTTTGCAGGGCCAGCCGCCGCCCGGAAAATTCCGGAAAAAACGCCAGGTGCCGTTGACCGCCGATCAGCACCTGCGCCTGCGCCACTGCGTTCATCGCCCGGCTGGTCAAACTCCGGCAGCCGTCGTCACCGATGCCGATGATGGTTAAAGCTTTTTTCATAACCGGCGGTCCAATGAAGCGGTCAGGAAACAGCCTGACGGAGCGTGGATCGTGGCTTGCTGACGGCTGGCTCCACCGACAACCGCAGCAACGCATGTATAATCGCCACCGCGATGGGACTGCCGCCTTTGCGGCCGCGGGATACGATCCACGGGACGGTCGGCTGGCTGGCCACGGCTTGCTTGGATTCCGGCGCGGAAACGAATCCCACCGGCACCCCGATGATCAGCGCCGGCCGGGCCGCTTCTTCCTTCACCAGCCGCACCACTTCCAGCAGAGCGGTGGGGGCGTTGCCGATGGCTACGATGGCGCCATCGAGTTGCTTTTCCCGATGGGCTTTCCGCATCGCTTCGATGGCCCGGGTGGAATTTTCGCGTTGCGCGGCGGCCATGACCTCCGCATCGGAAATATACTGGTAAATTCGGCAGCCGTAGGCCGCCAGGCGCTCTTCATTCAAACCCACGGCAATCATTTTAACATCGATTAAAATCGGGCAGCCGCGGCGCAGGGCGGTTACGCCGGCGCGAATGGCGTCGGGATGGAAAGCGAGCAATTGGAGGAATTCGAAATCCGCCGTGGAATGAATCACCCGGCGTACCACCTCCCATTGATCGGGTGGGAAACAATGCGGGCCAGCTTCGCGGTCGATGATGCTGAAACTTTCATCCTCGATGGCCCGGCCCCGACCGGTCATCTGACGCATATCATGGAGCACCGCGGGTTCCATATTCGCACCTCCTTTAACCTCGAATAGTTGGCAGTCGGCCTTCGACCGTCCGCTATCAACTTTCAGCGATCCGGCTGCGACTTCCGGTGCCGGCTGAGCGCCGAGCGCTGGATATCTCCCCAGCGGGGCGCCGTCGAAATCAACCAGACACACTTCCACCGCCAGACGCCGCTCTACATGATGCCGGAGCTTTTCCGCGGCGTGGCGGCAGAGCGCATCAGGCAATTGCCAGAGGCCGTACGTGCGGGCCAGGTCCAGTACCTGCCGGGCGGTGTTGGCCTGGCGGATTTCCCGTTGCAGCGATTCCGATCCGCCCAGCTCCGCCGCCAGTCCGGCCAGAAAATGCATATCGACTTCGCCCTGGCGGGCATGAGTGTAGGTGATTCCCGCGGCGATCTTGGACAGTTTGCCCATCATCGCCACCAGGATGGCCCGGGGGATGTTTTTCGCCGCCGCGTGACGAAAGGCGATGCCGACAAAATCGCCCATCTGAATGAATCGCTCCTCGGCCAGGTCGGGGAACAACTTCATCCCCGCCTGCTCGGAACGTCCCCCCGTGGTAAACACCAGCGCCTGGGCGCCCCGATACGCCGCCACATCAATCGCCTGAATGACGCTGGCCTTCCAGGAAGCGGTGGAATATGGCTTGACGATTCCCGTGGTGCCGAGGATTGAAATACCGCCCAGTAACCCGAGACGGGCGTTGAGCGTTTTCTTAGCCAGGGCTTCTCCGCCGGGAACCTCGATCGTCACGAGGGCGCCGCGGTAGGGACTGCCGGCGAGTTCTTCCAACACCATTTCCGTGATATTGCGGCGGGGGACGGGATTAATGGCCGGCCCGCCGACTTCCAGCCCCAGCCCCGGTTTGGTGACTGTGGCTACGCCCGGCCCGCCGCGGAGTACCACGCCCGGTTCGGTTTTCATCTCCACGTGGGCCACCAGTTCCGCGCCATGCGTGCAGTCGGGATCGTCGCCGGCATCCTTCACGACACTGCACAGCGCCCGGGGGCCGTCGCGCTGGCAGCGTTTCAGGGCGAACACGACCTGGCGTTTATTCGGCAGGGTGGTTGCAATTTCGGCCAGGGTAACGTTGCGCACCAGCACGCGGGCGCCCGCTTTGGCCGCGGCAGCGGCGCAGGCGCCCGTGGTGAAGCCCTCATGCCATCGCTGCCGGGGAAGTTTGGTTTCGTAGTTATCCGTAGTCCGTCTCTTTTTTGCTCTTACCCCGCATCTTTCATACCCAACCGCCAAGGATGTAGTCGGCAGCCACGGGATCGCAGGCCTGCGGCCGTCAGGGAGACGAATGTCAAACGGTCGCGGGTTTCCACCCGCAGCTGCGAGTGGCGACCTTGGCGGCTAAGCCGTTTTTTTTGCCGGATTATTAAAGTAGCACTCCAGATAAATGCGATCTTCCGGCAGGCCATGGTTCCGCGCTGTGTCGCGCAGAGGCCCAAGCACCGCGCCGTCACCGGCGAGAAAAAGGCGGTCGGACCGATCCCTTCGGCCATCCAGCGCCCGTTGGGCCGCGGCGAGGCGCCGGGGATCGCCTACGGATTCACAGGCAATGAACTCAAAACCGCCCAAGCCTGCCGGGAGCCGGCGCTCCACGAATTCCGGTTCCAGAAAGTAATCTCTTCCCGCCGCCAGCCATACCAAGCGTAGCGCCGCGGGCGGCGCACCGGCGGGCAGGCTGGCCAGCAATCCCAAAGCACAGGTAATCCCGGTATCGGTCACGACCACATCCATCCGCTGCGAGGCGGACTCCGGGGGCACAAAAAACCGTCCCCACGGCCCGCTGAACGTCAGTTCCGCGCCGGCGGCCAGCTGGTGCATGTAGGCGGAGCCGCCCGCGCCATCGATCCTTTTAACGGCCAGTTCCATCCGCCGGCGGCCAGCATCGACGGATATTAGGGAATAGGCTCTTTTCACGATTTTGCCGTTGGGGGCACGCCGCCCCGAATCCACAATAATATATCGCCCCGCGTGGAGTTCGGGGCCCCCGTCCTCTATCAGCTGCACGCGCAGCAACCGGCTGGTGGCGTTCAACACCTGGTTTTCGATCACGCGCCCATGCCGTGCTATCGCCATCTCGCAACCCTCTGTCACAACCCTGATCTAGGGCTTTGTTCCATCTGTAATGAGGGGTGGAACAGAGCACTAGGTGTACCGCGGCTCTTAAAAGCTCCATCCGCGTGCGGAGGCGCGGTGGTGACTTTCCATCAGGATAAATTCCGGTGCTTGAGCAGGTCTCAATTTCCCACACGAGGCCATATTTTTGAAAACCGCTCACATCGGGAAACTCACCTCCGCCTTCGCCGGGGCCAAGGTACAGGATAGCTGCCCATGGGCACCCTCCGAGACCACCAGTGCTGCCGCGACACGTTTATTCATCAGGTCGAATAAATTTCCTTGTCCGTCATCCAGGTGGCGGGCGATCTGGATCGAAAATTCCGGATGGGCCGCGCGGAATTGCCGGATCTGTTCATGGATCCGTTTCACCAGCACGCCATGGAAGAGAAAATATGGAATAATCGCCATGTGCCGGGGACGGGTCAGCGCCGCCAGATGGAGCGTTTCCTCCAGCGAGGGCCGCGTCACGCCGATGAAACATGGAAACACCGGCACCCCGCCGCAGTCTTCCGCCAGCAGACGCCCCAGTTTGCAGACATTGCTGTTGGCGTCGGCGTCGCTGCAACCACGACCTACAAAAATGACCGCTGTGTCCGAAATGGGTTTCCGATGGCCCGGTTTCGACCCATTCGCAATGGCGGGCGGGACCCCGCCGGCCGCCGTTGCCGCCCGCCTCGCCGTTTCATCCCGATCGCCATCGGAATGAAACGCGGTGCTTACGATTCCACTTGAGTTTTCCGCCTTTCGCACTACGCTTTCGTTCCGCGGGGCATGCCCCACCGGCGCCTGGCCGTTGACAAAAGGCCGGCCCGCCGGCACGCCACATTCCGTGGCCCGCCGACGAATGATTTCCACCATCTGTGCGTCGACGTCCAGCGGCTCCGCGACCAGGAAACGCTGGTGCGGGAAAGCCGCGCGGATCCTGCTGAGACCTTCGGGAATGTCATGCTTCATGTGGCCGGCCCGCAGCAGAATCAAGGGGAGTAAAACCACGGTTTCGCCGCCGCTTTGTGCGACCTTCCGCAGCGTCTGTTCCAAGAGGGGTTCGGCCAGTTCAATGTAGGTATGATGAATAACCCAGTCCGCGTGCCGTTCTTGATAGGCGGCGGTGAGCTTTTCAAATTGCTCATTCGCCAACGGTTCCGGGCTGCCATGGCCTACGATGACGACATCAAGCGTCCTGGTCACCGGATGATCCTCCTGATTTCCGAGGAGTAACATCGCCGAACCATCCGGGCAGGTATCCTGGCTCATGGGCCGAAAAAATCACTCTTCTCCCGGGCGTTTCACCTTCCCCGGCTTTGCGGAGCCGAGTGGCTTTGGAAACGTCCGGGCCGGCTGCGGTAAATCTCCCGCAGAATACGGGCGAGTCTTCCTGCCGAAGCCTGCGTTGTCCAGACGCGCTCGTATTTGGCTCAATACGGCTCGCTCTGGACGCCTCGGCTCCGGCCGAAATCCCGCGTCCTCATTCCCACGGGGCTTTTGCAGCAGCCTGCCAGCCCATTTACAGTGGCGGACCCGCGCCGGTTTCGCACCGGCTTCCCTGGCGGCGCTTACGTCGGCGCCTCCCGGATGGTATTGCCAACTTGCAGGAATACTAGGCTTGTCCGGGACACATGTCAAATTCGCCTCTGGTATCATGCCCCACTATGGTCCACGAACTGACGGCTCGCTTTATGGCCGGCGCTGCCGTGATCGCCGGCCTGAATACCCCCGTGGCCTCGGCCGCTGCCCCAGCCATCCGCGCTCTGCCGCCGCCGCTGCCATGGGCCAGGGAAAAGTTGCATATTGGCGATGGGACCATCATCTTCACCGGCGCGATTAAAACGCTGGGGCCACAACAAATTATCTCAGCCCAGGGACATTTTCATATCGCCGCAAAGACGGTGGATTGGCCGGCCGCCAGTCCGCGCCAGTTCGCCTTCACACGCCTGTCCTTGGATGGCGATCTCGCCTTTTGGCATCGCACCGGCCAACCACCCCACCTGACCATACGCCGCGGTGCGTTGACCTTCGCATCGCTAAAAATCAGCCGACAAGTCGTTCATCAGGGCGCGCTGGCCTGGCGATTGCGTCATCAGCGCTTGACGATCACGCGCGGTGCGGCGCATTGGGCAACGGGACAACTGCGGGTCACGGGTGAATTCGATCTGGTCCCACGGCGCGGTGCCGCGACCATCGTGTTAACTCATTTTTCCCAGCAACGGCTTTTCGCCTTATTGGCGCCTGGCCGCGTCAATGTGGTCGGGATCGGAACACTCCAGGCGCACCTGGCTTTCAACTGGCGTGGTGGGGTGACCGGGAATATCAAACTGACTGGGCGGGCGGGTGGATTTCTACAACTCCACCAAGTGCCGCTGCTGCGAAATGTTTTGGCCGGCACCTATGGCCAGCCGCTGGCCAATGCGATGGCCGACGATCTGCACGATTATCCCTTCACTCGGGAGGTGGTGCGGGTTTCACTGGCCGCTGACACCATGACCTTTAAATGTGCTTTTCTGCGCGGACCGGGTAATCCGCTGCATTTGAAGCCACGGGTCATCGTACTCGGCGGTAAGAAAATTCTGTTTAAACCCGGCGATCTTCGCCGGGTGAACCTGACGATACCCGTGCGGCACCTGACTCTGCGCCGGCTGCTCACCCTGACCCGCCGCTTCTCCGGCGGCTAACCCGGAATTCGGTTAAAATGGGATGTGGAAATAATGCGAGGACCTGCGATGAATGGATTGCGAATAATCGGCACCGGTATGCTTTGGGGCGGCCTCCTTGCTGTGGGCGGATGCCTCCGCACCCATAGCGAGGTGGTGATCAGCCAGCCGAAACCGTTGGAGGTCAACGTCAATCTGAACGGCAAGCTCACCCTGGTGATTCAACGCCAAGCGCAAAATGACATGGACTTCATTGCCGGTACGGCCAAGGCCCAGGCTACCGCCGCCACGCACCCGGCTTCAGCGCCGCATCCCTCCCCCGGATCCGCGCCGGGTGCCGGCTCGTTGCGTCTGGCGCCCCGGGGCCGGCTAAACCCGCGCGGACCGGTGATTTTTGCGGATGTCGCTCCGTCCCGTCTGCCGGTGATATTGGAACATCTACGGGCCGATTTCCATCGCTGCCACCAACTGCTGGCCGCCCACCTGACCGGCGAGGCGCATACCGGTTATATGGTGGCGCGGAAAAAACTCTTCCCCTCCGACGCGCGCTTTGTGCGCTCGGACAATCGCTGGCGAAAAAGGCTTTATGAGTTGCGGGCCCGGCAGCAGGATACGACGGTGGCGCAGATCGGTGCGATTTATTTTCAATTCCGGGTTAAATTCGCTCCCGTCGGGGCGTGGATTCAACAATTTGACCCGACCGCTCGCCGTTGGATTTGGGTGCACAAGGGCTAAGCCAGGCGTTTCGCCACTCGGTCAGATGCATTCCAAAAAGTCTCGGTGTTCCCCGCCGTCGTCGCGGCGGCATTCCCCTTCCACGATGGGATGCAACAGCACCAGACTGAATTGCCACATCACCCAGACTTCTACGCCAAAGGCGGGAAAACCGGCCAGACCCAGGACCGGCATCTGAAAATAGCGCCAGTGTTGCCAAACGCCCAGAAATGGCAGATGGTAAGTCCATTTCGCGATCGCCCAATAATTCCAGAACTCCCACAGGAAGCCGCAGGTCAGCCCCCCCGCCATCAAGGCCAGCATCCGGCCCCAGCGGCCACTGCGCAAGTCACCAACGATGCTCGGCCGCCCCAGGCGGAAATTGATCGGGTCTAAAAGAAAAATCAGGCTCATCCAGATCAGTAGATTGGCGCTGGGACTGCGCAGGAAAAACGGGGCCAGGAAAAAGACCACGCCGCCCGCGACACCAAGGGTCCGCGCCTTCGGCCCAATGGACACGCCGGCGGTTTGGATTTTGTTCAGGCCCAGGCGCAACCAGATTTCCGCGGTCAGAAACATGGCCGGGGCGATGGCGCCGAAAGCCAAGAGATACCCGATGAATCGGTCCACCGGATTCGCCGGCAGACCCTGATATTCCCAGGCATGCAGACCGGTGGCGGGGTTGCGCATGAAATAGAAATTAAGCCAGTCGAAATAACACCAGGCCGGCACCGACCAGAGCCAGCAGAGAACCAGGCGATAGCGCCAGCGGCTCGGACGGAAAGTGGGGACCAGCCAACCCAGCAGACCACAGAGCACGGCTAAATAAGTGGTCCACGCCAGCGGCGTCATGTGGACCCGGACAAAATGTCCCGCCACCGCAACCGCCGTTCCGCGGAGCCAGCCCCGCACCGCCACGCACAGCAGGAGTTCCCACAGGACGATCAGGCCAGCCCCGCCGAACAGCAGCGCCAGCGCCGAACGTTTCTGAGTCACGCCCTCGTCAGCGCTGAAAGTCATAGACCGGTCCCAAGCCGAGAATCCGCGTTAATTCCTCCAGCGCCACCCGCGTTTCACGCAGCAGCTGTGGATCGGCCAGGTCCGCTGGGTGCAACGCTTCACGATAATGGTGCTGCACCCACCGCCGCAAGCGCTCATACAACCGCTCGGACAGCCGCACGCCCTGATGCATGGCCGCCAGTTCCCCGTCGTCTAACACCACGCGCAGTCGCAGACACGCCGGTCCCCCACCATTGCGCATACTTTGGCGGACCTCCACAAAATGCGCCTGGCGCCATAAGCCGCGCTGCGTGAGTTCCTCGACCAGCCCCCTGACCGCAGCATGGGCCCGACATTCCATCGGGGCGATCAAAGCGAAGGCGCCGTCGGGCAGAGTTACCAACTGACTGTTAAAAAAATAGCTTTGGATCGCGTCCGCCAACGAAAGCCGCTCCGGGTTAATGGCGATGAGCCTCGGCTCAGCGCCGGTCAGACGTCCATATTGCCGGGCGATATCCCGCATAACCGGCGGCTCGTAAGCCTCGGCGTGATACAGCAGTAAGTCCTGGTTGCCCAGCGCCACGAGATCGTTATGAAACGCCCCGGCGTCAATACCCTGGGCCTTGCGCTGTACGGCCAGTGTGGCGCGTTTCGCCAGCCGATGGCGAAGCCGCACGGCCAGCGACGCGCCCAGACTCTGCCGGGCGGGAAAGCGATGCAGCCAGGGCCGCTGGAGAAATGGTTCACCCGAATCAAAGACAAATATTTCCAATCCCCGCTGGTGATGTTGTGGCGTCAGACGCAGATGATTGGCGGCCCCTTCATCGCGCCAGCCGACCGCCGCGGGAATGGGATCGTGCACCACAAAGTGCTTCGGATCGTGAAAAATGCGGCGTAGGATGCGCGTGGTCACGGGCGCTTCAATGCTGCGGTGCGGTTGGCCGACGAGATTGGCCGGCGTGATATGCACCAGGGCGTCGGCGGTATCCGCGGAAGGCGACACGGTGGCGGCATTGGCCGCCCACATCGCCGCCGCGCTGGAACAAATGGCCAGCAGTTCCGGCGCCTCCCGCGCGACTTGGTCGAGCATCCGCCCCTCGGAGCCGCGATAGCCCAGCGCCCGCAGCAGCGGCAAATACGGTCGTTCGTGCGGCGGCAGGACGGCTTGGGCCACGCCCAGCTCCATTAACAGCCGCATCTTGTCCAACCCCTGTAGCGCGGCCCGGCGCGGGTTCGAGCGTCGGCCCCGATTCCGCTGCGCGGCCAGATTCCCCCAGGCCAGACCCGCGTAATGGTGCGTCGGCCCCACGATGCCATCAAAGTTGATTTCCCGGGTATGGCTCATATCTTAGGCGTGAATTCCTCCCACCTTAAGCCCATGTCCTTGGCGATCGGACGCAGCAACAGTGGAGAAATATCGCGCTCTGGATGGAAGGGCACCGTAGTAGCCCGACCATCGGGATGCCGGTAGTGGATGTGAAATCCACACTGTCAAACCGCCACGAATCTGCGTGATTCCAGCAGGGTAATCACCTCGCGTGGTTTTAAAACAGGCGGCTTGGGCATCGTCACGCCACCTGTACCGCTTGGATGCCGACGAAGTCGCTTTCCGCCTCGACGCTTGGATCCTCCAAGAGCATCGCGATGACTTCCTGGAGATTCCGCTGCAATTCGTCGAGCGTAGCCCCTTGGGAATGAGCGCCGACAAAACCCGGAACATAACCTACATCCAAACCCGTGTCCCGGCCTTTTTCCACAACCGCCGGGTAAGATCGCAAGGCGAAACCTCCGTTAAGGGCCATTATATGCGTTCTCCTGCACTTAATCTTGCTCCTGAGGGTCCGTCTTCCAGGCACGCTGGCAGCGGCTGCTTCGGCATGGCGAGGCGCGGCGTTTCCACGCACGCCACGGGATACGAGCAATAATCCGCCGCCCAATAACCGCTGGGGCGATGATTGCCGCTGCAACCAACCCCGCCAAAGGGCAAGGCCCCGCTGGCGCCGTTCGTGGGACGATTGAAATGGACCACCCCGGCGCGAATGCCATTGCGGAAATGTCCCCACAGGTCCGCACGATCGCTTAGTAAAGCGGCACTTAAACCGAATCGGGTCCGGTTGGCTTCACGCAACGCCGCGGCAAAATCCGCCACGCGAATCACCTGCAGCAATGGGCCGAAAACCTCTTCATCGGGCCGATCGATGGCGGCGGTAGCATCCAATATGCCCGGGGAAAGCAAGGCCGGCCGTCGGACGTCAGGGCGCCTGGCCTCCAGCAGCAGACGTGCCCCTCGTGCAATTAACGCCCGTTGAGCCGCCAGCACTTTTTCCGCCGCCGCCGCGGTGATCACCGGCCCCATAAATGGCTCCGGCTGGTCCAACGGACCGCCCAGGCGTATACGCCGGGTCCCATCCACGACCGCGGCGATCAGGCGTTCACCCGCGGCGTCATCGGAGACAATCAACCGCCGGGCGCACGTGCAACGCTGCCCCGCGGTTAGAAACGCTGATATGACCGTGGTATACGCGGCGGCTTGGATCTCAGCGCAGTCAAAAATCACCAGCGGATTATTACCCCCCATTTCCAACACCAGCATCCGCTGCGGAAACGGCAGACTCATCTGTAACAGTGCCTGCCCCGTCGCAAAGCTGCCCGTAAAAAAGATAGCGTCCAATTCAGAATGACTGGCCAGGTCCGCCCCGGCTTCACGGCCACCCTGAACCAGATTCAGCACACCCGGCGGCAAGCCGGTGTTTTGCCAAAGTTCTGCGGTGTACTGCCCCATCCAGGGCGTCAATTCGCTGGGCTTGTAGATGATGGTATTCCCCGCCAATAACGCGGGCATGATGTGGCCATTGGGCAAATGGCCGGGCATGTTGAACGGGCCGAAGACCGCCGTCACGCCGTGCGGCTTATAGAACGTCTCCCCGGTGGCCTCCGCTAGCTTTATCCGTCGATGGCTTCGCCGCTCCTGAAAGGCTTCCAGCGTCAGCGGTAGTTTGCCGATCATGGAACTGATTTCGGTGTCCGCTTCCCAGAGTGGCTTGCCGGTTTCCAGAGCGATGATACGGGCGAGATTCGCCCGGTTGGCCTCGAGTTGGTCGGCAAAGGCGGCCAGGACTTTTCGCCGCTCCGCCACACTGCGCCCGGCCCATTGCGGCAGGGCCCGCCGGGCCGCGCGGACCGCGGCGTCAACCTGGGCGGTGGAAGCCGCCGCGCCCCGCCAAAGGGGTTCCCCATCCCAAGGGCAGCACGAGGCGAAGCCCACAGCCTCACCCGCCCGCCAGTTCCCGTCGATGTATAAACCCTTCCCGGCAACCATGAACCGCTCCGTGGATGTCAGGCTGCATGCCCCCCGGCATGGTGAAGGTATTCTACCGGAAGACAGAAGGACTGACTGAACGCCCCGGCTGGCGCCCCGCGACGGTCTGAGGTTCTGCGTGGTGGGGTTCCGCGAAGAGTTGAAATACCCCGGCGATGGACTAAACTGTAGGTTTGGCACGGGTTTGGGCCAAACGAACCAACCCTGGTTGGACAGGAGCAGCCTCATGGCGCATAAAAAAGGTCAAGGCTCGACCCATAACGGTCGGGACAGCAATCCGCAATATCTCGGCATTAAGGCGTACGCCGGTGCCTGCGTCACCGCGGGGTCCATTTTGGTGCGGCAACGCGGCACACGGTTCCGCGCCGGCAAGAATGTGGCCGTGGCCCGCGACGACAGCTTGTTCGCGCTGACTGGCGGACGGGTTCATTTTGCCCCCAATCGTAAGGTGTCCATCGAGCCGGAAGCCCCGGCCCCGGGGGCTGCTCCTTCCGCCTCCTAGCGTGAATTTCCCGGAAACCCCATCAGTCCGCGACGGGTAGCGTCCGCCTCACCTTGACGCAATAATACCATCGTCATGATGGAAAGCACCACCAAAATTCCGTCGCGGGCGGCGCTGTTGGCGAATATTTCCGCCGTCGTTGTCAAAATCGGCACCAACGCCTTGTGCGGTGCGGACGATCGACTGGATCATCGCATTATCGCGCAGTTGGCGGCGGATGTAGCGCAGGTGTGGCGCCAGCGGAATATTCGCGTAACGCTGGTGTCGAGCGGCGCCATCGGCGCGGGCATGACCGAGCTGGCGCTGACCAAGCGGCCGAAGGACCTGCCGATGCTGCAGGCCGCCGCGGCCATCGGCCAGAGCCGGTTGATCAACAGTTTCGCCGCGGCCTTGCAGCCACACGGCCTGCACGCGGGCCAGATTCTCGTGAGCCGGCGTGATTTTGAGGATCGCGTACGGTACCTGAATCTGCGGAACTGCCTGCACGCGCTGCACCGCTGCGGCGCCCTGCCCATTATCAACGAAAACGACGCGGTGACCGTGGACGAAATCCGCTTTGGCGATAACGACCTTATTGCGGCTCACGTGACGAATCTGCTGCAGGCGGATTTGTTGATTCTGCTTTCCGTCGTCGACGGCCTGCAAGATGGCTCCGGCCGGGTGCAACCGCTGGTGGAAACCCTGGATGCCAGCGTGGCGCATCTGGTGCGCCCCGAGCGCAGCCCGCGCGGCTCCGGGGGCATGGGTGCAAAACTCGCCGCCGCAGCCGTGGTACGGACGGCCGGCGAACCGGTGTTGATCGCCAATGGCAAGGAGCCCAATGTGGTGCAGCGTCTGCTGGCCGGCGAAGAACTGGGCACCCTGCTGCGACCGGCGCAGCGCCGGCTTTCCGCCCGCAGCCGCTGGATCAGCTTGACCGCGCGGACCCGCGGCGCCATTACGGTGGACACGGGGGCCGCGGCGGCGTTGCGAAATAATAAATCGCTTCTGGCCGGCGGCATCGTCACAACCCGCGGCGATTTCGCCCCCGGTGACGCGGTGGCCATTGTCGATAGCACCGGTCAGGTCATCGCCCGCGGCTTGAGTAACTACAGCCGCGACGATGTTGAAAAAATCAAAGGACATAAGTCGCGGGAATTTTCACAGTTGCTGGACAGCGAAACCTGGTATGACGAAGTGGTGCACCGGGACGACCTGGTGCTGGAATAGAGGCTTGGCGTATGTTGGAGTTGAAGCAGCTGATTCGCGATGTGCCGGACTTTCCCCGCCCAGGGATTATTTTCAAGGACATCACACCGCTGCTGCGCGATCCAGCGGGTTTGGCTCTGGCGGTGGAGTTGCTGGCGAATCCGTTCCGGGGAAAGGGTATTCAGGCGGTGGTGGGGGCGGAATCGCGCGGTTTCATTTTCGGCACTGCCGTGGCCCAGGCGCTTTCCTGCGGCTTCGTGCCGATCCGTAAACCGAAGAAATTGCCCGCAGCTAAAATCGCGCTGACCTACGATCTGGAATACGGCCAGGACACCCTGGAAATTCACCGTGACGCGGTAGCGGTAGGCCAGCGCTGCCTGCTGGTCGATGACCTGCTGGCCACGGGCGGCACGATGGACGCTTGCTGCCGGCTGGTCCGTTCGCTCGGCGGAAACATTGTCGGTATCGCGGTGCTGATTGAGCTGGGCTTTCTCCACGGGCGGGCAAAACTGCAGGGCTACGCCCTCCACCACGTGATCACCTATTAAGAGGCGGTTTTGTAGCACGATGGCGTTAGGGGCCGTAAGGAGATATCCTTTACCTTTCGGCAGAACGTCGGGGATTGGCCGGGCGCGAAAGGCCAATCCCGATGCCTCGGGATCGTGGCGGCCGCAGTGGCTGAAAAGGGTCAAGGTTATGGATGGGCCAGCTCTCACCTGGCCCGGAGCCGCCGCAGTTGCCCCGGCTGGAGCAAATAGAGCAGCGTTCCGCGACCTGCGCTGAGATCCAGATCCATCGCCGCGACGGCGCCTTTCTTCATCTGACATGCGCCGGGATGGCCAAAGCAGAGCTGGCCAATCCAACGACTTAGGATCGGCTCGTGGCCAACGGCCATAACGCCGCCAGCAGGCTCTTTAATCGTTCGCAAGCCGTCTAAGAAAATATCAAGCCGCCCAGGCGGGGCCAGGCTCGGCGCGATAGCAACCACAGGCGTTTCGGCGCTGGCGGATGATAACGCCTCCGCCGCCAACCGGGCGGTTTGCCGCGCCCGCACCAGCGGAGAACTCAGGATGGTTTGAATTCCCGGCTCCAGCGCCGCCAGGCCACGCGCTGCGCGTTGAAATTTACGAATGCCTTGGGGCGTAAGCGGCCGGTCCGCGTCGGACACTTTTCCGCTGGCATCGGCCGCCAGGGCATGGCGGCAGAGGTAAAGTTTCATCGGACGTCTCCGGTGCCGCCGCACCTTGGTGTTAGCGGGGTGTTAGCGGGCGTGGATGAAAATAGTTTCTCCGCTGGCGCACCATAGGCTGCCCTCCAGGGCGGCCACAATGGCGGCGGCGACATCCTGAGGCGCAAGCAGCGCCTCCGCCGCCACTTGGCCGGCGAACGGCAAGGCGCGGAACATGGGGGTGTCCACCGCTCCCGGGGCGATGGCGACGGCGCGCACCCCGATGGCGAGACCTTCGCGGGCGATCACGCGGGTGAGCACATTCAACGCCGCCTTGGCGGCGCCATACGCGCCCAAACCAGCGAAGGGATCGCGTGAGGCTTCGCTGGAAATATTGACAATGGTTCCGGTCCAGCCGGTGGCGCCCTCCCGCAGCCGACCTTTGGCCCGGCGGCGGTGCTGTCGCCCAAAGATCGGCCAAGCGGCCCGGGTGGTGTGGAACACTGCGGATAGATTGGTATCGAGAATCCGCCGCCATTGCGCCGCGGAAAGCCGCGCCAACGGCGCCAGCGGCGCGGCGCCCGCCGCATTAATCACCGCGTCAAGCCGACCTTTCCAGGCGGCGGCCTGAGCGACCAGCGCTTCGGCCTGATCCGGCTGGCTGACATCCGCGGGGATCGACAAAACCGCACCACCGCGCCGGGCCAGACAGTGCGCGGTCGCTTCCAGCCTCGGCCGCCCCCGCGCGGCCAGCACCACCGCCCAACGACGCTCGAGGAGCTCTCTGGCCGTGGCGGCACCGATGCCGCTGGAACCACCCGTAATCAGTGCGACTTTCATACCGACGGATAGTCGTCCTCCGCACGGCGGCCCACGATACCCGCCGCCAGGCTTGGCGGTTCGGGGCGACGGAGCAGTTTCCGCCAGGCCGCGCGAACCGGCGGGTAAAAGGCGTAGATATAAATGACAATCAGAACGGTTAATTGGGGCTGCCAGAGCACCAACAGCAGCAGCAGCACCGCCCGCACCACGTAAGAGAACGGCTTGCGCCCCCGTAAATATTGGTTGATCAAGTGCCCGTAACTGATGCGACTGACCATGAGAATCGCCAGCAGCAGCAGAATCACGGGCATGGCGTAGGGAAAAATTTTCGTGACCGCCGCCCCCAGCACCGGCGGAACATTGAACGGAAAAACGTGCGGCGAGCCGGGGCGCAGGGCCTCAAAAAAAATGACGCTGGCCGCGACGACGCCCGCGGCGCCCGGTGTCGGCAAACCCTTGAAGGCCAGGTGGGCCTCCAGACCATGTTGATTGAGCGTATTAAACCGGGCCAGGCGCAGCGCCGCGCAGGCTACGTAGATGGCGGCGATAATCCAGTAAAAACGCCCAAGCATGCTTTCCGCCACGGGGCTGATCGCGATGGCCGGCGCTCCCCCATCGGCCAGGACATGAGAGACGATTTTCAAGCACAGGAAGGCCGGCACGACGCCGAAGGTGACCACGTCCGCCAAGGAATCCAACTCCGTCCCAAAATCGCTGGTGGCGCGGGCCAGCCGGGCCAGGCCGCCGTCCAGAATGTCCAAAACCATCGCTGCGAAGATAAGGTAGCCGGCCGCCGCGTACGGCCCGCCGAGGCTGGGCGCCTCCACCGAGCCGGCGCCGGAGGCGTAGCCCAAAGCGGCGAAACCACAGAGCAGGTTCCCCAGCGTCATCAGTGTGGGCAGTATGGAAATACGTTTCCGCAGCCTCGTCGGCGCTATTGGCATCCAAGGTTCTCTGCGCCAATGCGGTTCACGATAGCTCATGGGGGCTCCCGCGATCAGTTTTAGGAACCGTGCCCGGACTCGCGCCTGACTCCGCGATGGGGTATCTCACCGGTTCAGTCGCCCGCGGTGGATCGCGGCGTTGGTTGCACCGCCCGCAGGTCGCCGGGGGCGACTGAACCGCGGCGACAGGCGGGGCCGCACCAATCGCGGCAGCCCGTGAACGGTTACCAAGTTCATAATAACCCTAGTCGTTTGCATCCGCCAGGACCCGACGCTATCTTAGTGCGTTGGGGCAAGTCTGGACAATCTGAGGGGCAAGCCTTTACGTTCTGGCGAGGACGAACCAGCCATGACGGTAAGCGCCCCTTCCGCGGTTTCCGATCGTGCCACGTGGCTCCAAGGCCCGGCGTGGCGATGCTCCCAGCCTCCCGCCGCACCGCCGCGAGTTTGGCGGATGATTCTGCTTGGCCCGCCCGGTGTGGGTAAGGGCACGCAGGCGGAAAAACTTTCCGCTCACCTGGGCGCCTGCCATCTTTCCACCGGCGATATTTTCCGCGCGGCTAAAACCCTGCATCCCGATCAGGTCGATGGGGCGATGCGGGAGGCGCTGGCCGCGATGCGGCAGGGACAGCTGGTTTCCGACGAAGTGGTGCTGGCTTTGGTGGTGGAACGCGCGGTGTGCCTGCGTTGCCCCGCGGGATTTTTGTTGGATGGGTTTCCGCGCACCCTGCGCCAGGCCCAGGCTTTTGACGCGGTGCTGACCCAGCAACGGATAAACCTGGATGTCGTTCTGGATTATGACCTGCCCCTGGCGGAGATCATTGCCCGCCTGGCGGGTCGCCGGATCTGTCCGCACTGCCATGCGGTTTTCCACGAGATCAGTCAACCGCCACGCTGCGCGGGAAAATGCGACGCGTGCGGGGCCACGCTCCAGCCACGGGAAGATGACCGCCCGGAGGTCTGTCAGGCCCGGATGCGCGAATACACCCGCATCACCGAGCCGCTCATCAACTACTACCGGCGCAGGGGGCGGTTGATTACCGTCTCCGCCGCCGGCTCAATCCAGGAGATTTTCCAGCGCACCATCGGAGCACTTGCGGCGTGGACCGCGGCACGCGAAGCCTGACTCCATCTGCGGGTCCTCAGCCAGACCGGCTCTTCAGTTCCCGCGGAAGAATTGAAAAATTTCATCATTCCAACCGGGCAGATGCTCATGGGTAAAGTCGGGATAGATCCGTCGGGACTTGGGACAGACGAGTTTGTTGTACGCGGCGAACTGGGTTGAAGGGGGACAGATGGTGTCCATCAAACCAACCGCCAGCATGGTTTTGGCGCGAATCCGCGGCGCCAAATGCTGGCAGTCGATATAACCTAAGCGGGTAAAAATTTCCCGCTGCCGCTGATGACACGGATCGTGGTTGCGGAAAAAGTTGCGCAATTCATGGTACGCGTCTTTGGCCAGATCCATTTCCCACACGCGCTGATAGTCGCACAGGAAAGGAAAGGCGACGGCAATCCGAGCCAGGCGCGGCTCCAGAGCGGCGCAAGCCAGCGTAAGGCCGCCGCCTTGGGAACCCCCGGTGGCGTAGACCCGTGACGGATCAACTTCGGGCAGGGCCATGATCAACCCTGCCAGCTGTGCCGTATCCAGAAAAATGGAGCGGAAGAGCAAACGCCGCGGATCGGGGTCCTCCAGGCCGCGGACAATGTGGCCGCTATGGGTGGTTCCGCGCACGGGCGTAAGGTCTTCCGACAGGCCGCCCTGGCCACGGCAGTCCATCGCCGCCACGACGAACCCGGCGCCGGCGTAAGCCAGTTTATCCGCCCAGTCGCCGCTATGACCGCTGTAGCCGTGGAACATGCACACGGCAGGGGCTTTTGTGCCAGCGCTGTGGGGCCTCAGGAATTTACAATGAATGCGCGCCCCACCGACCCCGGTGAAAAATAGATCGCAACAATCCACGTGCGGGGCCTGGAACGCGGCGGGGCGAAACTCAACCTCCGGCGTTACCTGACGCATCTCGGCCAAGGCCGCATCCCAATAAGCGTCGAAATCAGCGGGCCGGGGATTTCGGCCTTGATAAGTTTCCAGTTGCGCCAGGGGCATGTCAATTAAAGGCATAGGGAATCTCCACTTAGAACAACCCGAATTCCCCCACGGCGGTCCGTTAGCGGACGCTGAAAACGCAGGGCCGTCCAAGTATTATCCGGCGGGTGTGGTACGCCGACAAGCGACGCGCTGGCGCCACCGAAAACGGGGCGTAACAATTTTTTGCAGAGGGCGGGAACACTGCCGCAGAAATCTGGCCGGCTCCTTAACCCGGATTTTTCATTGGTTTTCCAAATGGCGCTCGTTGGCGGCCTGGCGCAGGTCTGGCGGCCAGTTCGTGCCGCCAGCGCCAAAAGCCGCTGCCGATGTGGAGGGTGATCCGCACTTGTGGCCAGACCTGCCGTAGCCGGTCCACCCATAACTTCAGGGCTACTGTCCAATGTTGTGGACGGACGGTCTCAGGCGGCTAACTTGTTAATCCCATCCTCATATTTAACACCAGCCATAACATCCTGGAGTAACTCCGCGCCATTGAACCGCAGGAAGCCTCGCCGGACGCTCTGGCAGAGTTTGTAAACCATGGCCAGGCCGGCCTGGCGCCCCCCGTCGTTCCGCGTTTCTTTCCGGGGAAGCACCGGTCCGCAGGCGCTGGCGGCGCTGGATGCGGTGGCGGCTTCGACGGGGTCAGCCTGTTACGGCGACAGCACGCCGGTTTCGCCCGCGCGCCGGGCGATGGCGTGGGACGCCTCCCGCGCTCCGGGCACTATCCGTTTCAGCCTCGGCCGCGGCACACCCGGGACGAAATCGGCTTTTGCGTAGAAGGGCTGCGTCCGACCATCCCACACTGATTCGGACAATCGTCTGGAGAATGAGTATACTTAGCGGCACGGAACTGGAGAGGCAATCTGCATGATCGCCCGGCTGAACGGTACGGTGGCAGCGGTAAACCAGGACACGATTCTGGTGAATGTCGGCGACCTTGGGTACGAGGTGCTGGTGCCGGCGGTGGATATCGTCCCTTTGCAGCGCCGAGTGGGCCAGCGCGTCAGCCTGTTGACGATTGAATATATCGAAGGCAACGCCGCTTTCGGCCAACTGACCCCGCGTTTGCTGGGATTTTTACGCGAGCAGGATCGCGATTTTTTCGAGCTATTTATTACGGTCAAGGGGATCGGTCCGCGCCGGGCACTCCGGGCGCTGACGGCTCCGGTGGAGCAGGTCGCCGCGGCCATCGTCCGCGCGGATGGCCGGTTTTTAAGCACCCTGCCCGAGATCGGCAAACGCACCGCCGAGCGGATTATCACGGAACTAACCGGCCGGGTGGATGCTTTCGCAGGCCCGGCTGGCAGTGGTGGGCCCGCGCGACTGGAGCGCTCTGAGGAACAGTGCCAGGCGATTGCGGCACTGACGGCGCTGGGGGAGCGCCAGGCGGAGGCGGAAAACTGGGTGGATCGGGCCTGCCGCGTTGATCCGACTCTGAAGCGGTCCTCGGATATCGTCAAGGCCGCCTACCGGTTAAAGAGTGTGCCGTGAGGCCGGAGGTGCGGTTACGGGCTACAGGTTCCAGGTGTTAGGCTTAAGACGTTAGGCAACAGGGAATGCGGGGACCGGCCAACCGGTATCGAGACGGAGCAGGGCGAAGAGCGGAGGTATTGCAGCAAGAATGAGCCGGGAGCGAATCATCACCGCCGCGGTCTTACCCGAGGACAATCCTGCGCCGCCTGTATCCGGCGTGAGCCAACCGCCGCTGCGCCCGCGCCGGTTGGACGA
>JAJYFE010000103.1 GCA_021785435.1 Planctomycetota bacterium | reverse complement strand
GGCCCACTAGGTTATATTATAGGACCGCTGTTCGGCAAAAACAAGCGGTAGCCGTTCGCCGGCCCAAACCTGACTCCGCGCTAATCCCGATGCCATCTAATATTGTCCGGAATTTTGCGGGGCGTAGCCGCGGCGGGAGGGGCGTCATCGCGGCGCGTCGCCGAAGAGGGCGACTCGACAAAGCTCGCCAGTCTGCGAGTCGCCCCCTGGCGACCTGCCCGCCCGCTGGCGGGGCGAGTGGGACAAAAAATCTCCCGCATCACTTGGGTCTATTTTTTTTCGCCTTTTTCATTTGACCTTAAAATTCGCGGCGGCGGCGGGCGGGCGGAATCTGGCAAACCTTGCGGTATTTGGCCACGGTTCGCCGGGCCAGTTTTATTCCTTCTTGAGCCAGTTTCGCGGCGATTTCATCGTCCCGCAGGGGATGCTTGCGGTCTTCTTTCTGGATCACTTCCCACAGCCGGGCCTTGATGGCCTCCCAACTGACCTCTCCGCCGGCGGAGTCGGCCACGCCGCCGCTGAAAAAACGTCGCAGCGGCAATATTCCCCGCGGCGTTTGCACGTACTTGCCGGCCGCCGCCCGACTGATGGTGGCCACGTGCACTCCGAGTTGATCGGCCACCGCGGTCATCGGCAACGGCTGGAGCCTCTCCGGCCCATATTCGATAAAGTCCTTCTGGGCTTCCGCGACCACCCGCAAGACCCGCAACAGCGTGCTGCGCCGCTGGGCGATGGCGTCCAGAAGCCAGTGCGCCTGGCGGATGTTATCACCGAGGAACTTGCGCACGGTGCTGTCGACGGTGCCGCTATGGGCCATCCGCTCGTAAACTTCGTTGATGCACAGGCGCGGGAGGCGGTCGTCCGTAAGCCGAATGTTATATCGTCCGGTCGATTCATCCAGTTCGATAATCGCGTCGGGAATGATGCCCGGCGTGGGACGCGCGGTAAGCGGGGCGGCCGGCCGGGGATTCAGATGCTTGGCGATGAAGGTGTGGGCGTTCTTGATCTGCTCGAGCGTCAAGCCATGTTGGCGGGCGATGTTCGGCAGCCGATTCATACGCAAATCTTCCAGATGTTTGTCCACCAGCAGGCGGGGGACACGTACATCCAGCTGTTTTTGCCGGGCCAGCGCGTCCAACTGCAGCAGCAGGCATTCACGCAGATTCCGCGCCCCCAGCCCGGCCGGCTCGAGCCGCTCCTGTAAAATCGGCCAGGCCGCTTGCAGATCCTGACGCCGCACGCCTGGCGGTAATTCGCGGCTGATAATATCCAGGCTGTCGCGGATGTAACCGTCCGCATCCATCCAATCCATCAGCACCTCGCCGGCGCGGCGGATAGTGGGATTCAGATCCAGCAGACTCCATTGGCCGAGTAACTGCTCCTGTAAGGAGGCGCCGGGCGCCGCGATATTGGCCAAGGCCTGGGATTTCGCGTCGGCGTCGCCGCCGCGCAGCCGATGCGGCGAGCCATTGCCAAGCCAGCTTTCACCGTGAAAATCCGGAGGTGATTCCGGCGAAGGCGGACCGTCACTGCCGCTGGCGCCGGCCGCCGCCGGCGTGGAAGGTGCAGTGGCCTGGGCCGGAAGGCCCGCTACGGCGAGGCCGTCCGACGGTGAGTCTCCCGCCGCGTCAAGCCTTTCCAGAACCGGATTTTCGGCCAGTTCCTGATCGATGCGCTCCTCCAGCGCCAGGGTTGGCAACTGGAGAATCTCCATGGACTGTATCATGCGCGGCGCCAGCTTCAGGCGATGCTCGAGCCGCATGTGACCAGAGGTATCCAGGCGCATGTTAAGATTATACCGTCGTTTTTGCTTCCAACTCATGGATCAGGCGATAATCCACGGCGTCGCAAAGGGCCTGCCAGCTCGCCTCGATGATATTTTCCGACACCCCGATAGTCCCAAACACGCCCTCCGGTGAACGAAACTGCGCCACCACCCGCACTTTGGCCGCGGATTCGGCGGTCGCATTGACCACGCGGACCTTGTAATCCACCAGATGCAGGGCGGCCATCCCCGGATACGTCCGCTTCAGCGCCGCCCGCAGCGCACCGTCCAGGGCGTTGACGGGGCCGTCACCTTCGGCCGCTGCGTTAATCCGCCGGCCCCCGACCTTGAGCTGCAGCCGCACCTTCGTCATCACCTGCCCACCGCGCCGGCGCGAAACGGCGCAATGATACTGGTCCAACTCAAAGAAGCGGCGGTAGCGCCCGATCTGCCGGCGCAAAATCAATTCGAACGAACCTTCCGCCGCCTCGAACTGGTACCCCTGCGCTTCCAGGGTGGTAACTTCGTCCAGCACTTTTTTCAGAGCGGCGCGATCTTTTTCAATATGGAATTTCCGCCCCGCCTTGGCGGCGATATTGGAAACACCGGAAAGTTCGGAAATCAGGATACGCCGCGTATTTCCCACCGCCTCCGGCGGGACGTGCTCGTAGGAACGGCTCAGCTTGTTCACCGCGTGCACATGCATGCCACCTTTGTGGGCGAAAGCGCTGCTGCCCACATAGGGCTGATTGTTCAAAAGATTCAGATTGGCCACTTCATAGACATAGCGGGCGGTTTCGGTGAGCCGCTCCAGCGACTCCGGCCGCAGACATTCCAGGTTCAGTTTCAGCCGCAGATTGGCGATCACCGCGGTCAGGTCCACGTTGCCGCAGCGCTCGCCGATGCCGTTGATCGTGCCCTGCACCTGGCTGGCCCCCGCCTGCACACCCGCCAGGGCGTTGGCGACCGCCAAAGCGCTGTCGTTATGGGGGTGGATGCCGATGGACGCTCCCGCGCACCGGCGGGCTTCGGCCACCCCCTGGGCAATGTGCTCCGGCAGCGAGCCGCCGTTGGTGTCACATAGACATATCAGGATGGCGCCAGCCTGGGCCGCCGCGGTGATCGTTTCCAGCGCGTAGCGCGGGTTGGCTCGGACGCCGTCAAAAAAATGTTCCGCATCGTAAATGACCTTCCGCCCCAAGCGGGTCAGATAGGCCACGCTGTCGGTGATCATATCCAGGTTTTCCGCCAGCGACACGCCCAGCACTTGCGTCGCGTGCAGGTCCCAGGTCTTGCCGACAATCGTTACATAGTCCGTCTCGGCGTTGCGCAAGGCGTTCAGGCCGATATCCTCATCCGCCTTGATGCCTTTGCGCCGCGTCATGCCGAACGCGGTCAGCCGGGCCTGGTTCAGACGCAGCGCGCGGGCTTCCTGAAAAAATGCCGCATCTTTGGGATTGGACAAGGGATACCCGCCCTCGATGAAATCCACGCCGAGTTCGTCCAGCTTGCGGCAGATTAACACCTTGTCCTGCACCGAAAAACATACCCCCTCCCCCTGGCTTCCGTCGCGTAACGTGGTGTCGTAGATCTCGATTCTTGCCATAACCGCCTCAGCTCCATCAGGACACGGCGTAACGCCGCCTCTGACGCGGCGTTACGGCAACATTATCGAATGATTGGCGCGCCCCATCCACCAATACCTCGTTGGTCGCGCGGATCGGGACTTTAGGTGGAAGTGCCCTGCGCGGCCGCAATGGCAGCGCGGACAACGGCCAGCACCGATCCTGCCTCAAGGGCGCTCGGGTGGCGCAGCGGCGGGAAGTGCGCTGCATGATCTGTCCGCACCAGACACCTCGTTTCCATTACCGTGATTCTAACCGGAATATCCTGTCGGTCAACTTCCATGTCATGGTCCGGTTTATGCGGGTGTGGCCGGATTTTCTGGCGAACGCCGGCCCGCAGCGATAGCGCCAAGTCCTCAACGTCTTAGCGGCGGCATTCAGGCCGCCCGTGGGTATATCCCCGCCCCAAAATCCGGCTACACCGGTTTATGCTGATACCGTGTCGGTCGATATCCGCCCCCGGCGGAGCGGCTCTGGGCGGTCGTTAGGCCGTGGCGGCTTGGGCAGGTAGTTCGCTGCAGCAGAATTTGCACTTACGCGCCTGGGCGGGCAGGCTTTCCAGACAGAACGGGCACTGGCGCGTCGGCGGCGCCGGAGCCACGGGCGGTGCGGGCGCCGGTTTTAGCAACAATTTGGTCAGGAAATAGCAGATTAATCCAACCGCCAGCAAATTGGCGAAAGCGAAAATCAGATCGCCCACCAGCAGCCGATTATCCACCCAGTGGCCGCTTTCAGCCTGATACCGGCTGATAACCGGCCCCATGGTTTTCCATTGCTGGTTACGGAAAAACAGATTAACCAAGGGCATGAGGATATCCGCGTTGATCTTGGTCACCACGGTGTTGGTGGCGGAGCCGATAATGATGCCAATCGCCATCGAGAGCATATTCTGCTTGAATAGAAACCCGCGAAAATCGCCAAACCAAAACCGGGTGCTCTGATGCAGCCGTTGCGGAACGGCTCGCAAACCCGCCGTCCAGTCGCCGCCCGCGGCGGCATGGTTGTTATCCATATGGCCTTGCCTCCTTTTTTAGTGGACTTTATTTCGCCGATGGCCGAAGAACATTATAATTTTAACTTGCATCATCGTATATCATTACGCTAAGATGGCTGGGGCGGGCTGGCGACAGGAGGTCTTGGTGACCAGGTCGTGTTGCGTGCCGCCCGACGCCGGCGCACGATCCTGATGGCGTCGGTAGCGCTTAGCCGGCCTGCGGTTGAAATATCGCTGCGTCAACCTCTGGCGGGAGCGTGGTCCGCAAAGAGGCTCTAACAGGAGTAAGGGAATGCTGGTCCTCTCCCGCCAACGCAACGAAAGCATCATCATCGGCGATGACATTACGGTCACCGTGGTGGATGTGCGCGGCGATAAGGTGCGGCTGGGGATCAGTGCGCCGAATACCGTAACTGTGCATCGCGAAGAAATCTATCGCGCCATTCAACGCGAACGCAATGGCGGCGTGCCCAGGGCGCCTGCCGGCTCGGGCGCTCCCGCGACGCCCCGTGCCGCGCCCGCCGCCGCCGCGCCACCCGCGCCGAGCGTCCTATCAACCACCCCGCGTGTGGATTAAGCGGGATGTTTCACCAGTTAAGTCCCTGCGGAAAATCAAGTCAAAAGTAAAAGGGGTGCATGAGGGACTGTCCTCAGGGGCCTTGGCGGTGCACCGACACCGGCGGTATAATAAACATCCAAACGCGGGCGTGGCGGAACTGGCAGACGCGCTAGATTCAGGTTCTAGTGTTCACAAGACGTGGAGGTTCGAATCCTCTCGCCCGCATCAACGTGGCCCCTTCTTCACTGCCTGGCCAGGCGCGACTACTTTTCGGTGGGCGCTCCATGCCCGGCGGGTGCCTACCAAACCGGAAAACTTTCATAGCCCCAAGCTCACCGGGGGCGACCAAACTGCAGCGCGGGCTGTGGCCAGGCGCAAGCCGGGGCAGAGCGCAGCGCTGCCCCGCGTTCTCCGGGCCATGCCCCGCTATTTCCAGGACAGGAACTCGGATATTCCCCGAAAAATGACCACACCCGAAGCGGTGCAGTCCGCCTGGTTTGTGCCGGGCGGCGACTTAAGATATTTCATCGAAAACGACGATAACATGATATTGTCGTAACCTGGCGGTGGGCGGCCCGGTAAGGATATTGGTGCACATGCGTTTTTCACCGGTGGTCCACATGGGCAAACTTCCCCTGCCATGGCGCCTGGCGCTGCTGGGCGGCGCTATTCTGCTGATGCTGGCGATCCCGGTCGGAGAAATCTATCACATCATCGCCACCACCGCCCAATTGACGCAGAGCGCCGCGCATTTATCGCGCGTTGGCGCCGCCGCGAGCGCGGCGTCCCAGGCCCGCGTCGCCAGCTTGCGCGAGTCCTTGTACGTTGAGATATTGCTGACCGCGCTGGGTGCTTTGGGTGTGGTGGTGCTGCTGGTCGCCCTCTACGGAACGATCTGGCGCTGGCTGGGCTCCGAACAACGGTTTCAGCAAATTATTGACGCCTCCAACAACGCCATCGTTCTGGTGGAACGGGACGGCCGGATTGTGGAGATCAACCGGCGGGCCGTGGAGCAGTTCGGTTATGAACGGGCGGAACTCCTGCGGATGCCGGTGGACCAATTGCTGGCACCGGAACATCGCTTGGTTGCAGCCGCGCGGCGGGCGCGGGTCCTGCGGGACGGCGAACATTGCACCAGCCAGCTGACCGCCCAACGCAAGAACCAGCGCACCTTCCCGGTGGAATTGACCGAATCGCGCGTCGAACTGAACCGCCGGCGCATCGTGATCGCCATTTTCCTGGATATGACTGAACGGCAGAGCGCGGAAGAACGCATTCGCCACCTGGCTTATCACGATTCGCTGACCGGTCTTCCCAACCGGGCGCTGTTTCTGGATCGGCTGGAACAGGCCCTCCGCCACGCGCATCGCCGCGATGCCCTGGCCGCCGTTATTTTTATCGATCTGGATAACTTTAAAGCCGTCAACGACACCATGGGCCACGAGGTAGGGGACCAGTTGCTGCAGGCCGCGGCGTTGCGTATCCGCGCCGCCCTGCGCGCGGAAGATACCGTGGCCCGCCTGGGCGGCGATGAATTTGTCGTGCTCACGCCGGAAGCGCAATCCCCTTCCGATGCGGCGGTGGTGGCGCAGAAAATTATTCAGGCTATGACCGAGCCGTTCATTCTGGCCGGCCAGACCTTCCACATCACCTGCAGCGTCGGCTTAAGCCTTTATCCGCGCGACGGCCGCGACGGCGGCGTGCTGCTGGGTAATGCCGATCAGGCCATGTACCAGGCCAAGCAGGAAGGGCGGAACCGGCTGGCCTTTCATACGCCCCAGCTGCATACGACGGCGGTGGAACATCTGCATCTGGCCAATGATTTATATGCAGCGCTTAAACAGGAGCAGTTGCTGCTGGCCTATCAGCCCCAGGTGGACCTGCAGAGCGGTAAAATCATCAGCGCGGAAGCCCTGGTGCGCTGGCGGCACCCCACCCGCGGACTGGTGGCCCCCAATGTTTTTATTCCGCTGGCCGAGGAAAAGGGGTTGATTCTCGAATTAGGCAATTGGGTGCTGCGGCGGGTTTGCGAACAAATCCGCCGCTGGCAGGCCGCCGGAGTGCCGGTGGCGCCCGTGGCGGTGAATCTTTCTGCGGTGCAATGCCGCGAGGAAACCATGTTCCAGGCGGTGCATGGCATTCTGGAGGACACCGGTGTGGCGCCGCATCTGTTGGAGCTGGAACTGACGGAAAGCACGCTGATGACGCATACGGAATCCATCCACGCCCGGATGGTCAAAATAAAAAACCTGGGCCTTCATTTCGCCCTGGACGATTTCGGCACCGGTTATTCCTCCCTCAGCTACTTGCCGCGTTTTCCCATTGACACGCTCAAGATCGATATCTCGTTCATCCGCGACATGATCGACGATCCCAAAGACTTGGCCGTCGTGGACACCATTGTGGACCTGGCGGATAACCTGCAGCTGCGCACCGTCGCCGAGGGCGTCGAAAAGGCGGAACAAGTCGCGTTGCTCCGTTTGCTGGGCTGCCAGGCGATGCAGGGATTTTATTTTAGTAAGCCCGTAGGAGCTGATGAATTGGCCGCGATGTTGCAGTCCGACCGGCGCCTGGAAGTGCCCGCGGCCGCGGCGCCGGTGCTGCAGGCCCCTGCCTAGCCCGGAGGTCGCCGCGCCTGTGACCCACGGCGACCTGGGCGCTATGAAATTTAAGGCGGCGTGTTTCGTGGTCGGCGGCCGCAGCAGCGGCCCCCGACGGTTCCAGCTACACCTCGCTGATACGCACCCATTCGCGGCGGCGCTGGCTAAGTGCCACGGCCTCCAGAACTTCCTGACAGCGCAGGCCGTCATCGAAGTTGGCATGGAACTGGCGCGTTTCGCCGGCCAGATGGCGCACGATGTCGGCGGCGGTATTGATAAAGGTATGTTCGTAGCCGATCACGTGCCCCGGCGGCCAATACCGGCCGCTGTAAGGATCCTGGCCCGCGGTCACGCTGATGCGCCGCCACCCTTTTTCACCCCTGGGCAACGTGTCATCGAAAAAATCGAGGTAGCTGAAATCCTCGAAATAAAAACGCAGGGCGCCTTTCTCCCCGTTGATCTCCACGCTATTACCGTTGTGATGGCCGGTGGCGAACCGCGTGGCTTCAAACGTCCCGATCGCCCCGGAGCGCAGTCGTGCCAAAAAAAGCACGGCGTCGTCCACGGTCACCTTCCGCACCCGGGCTTTGCCCTCGGCCTGGACGCGGGCGGTAAGGCCCTCGACCATTTGACCGGGGGCGCGGGTTTTGACGAAAGTGTGGGTTAAACCACAGACTTCGCTGAACTCATCGCCAGTCAGAAAGCGGACCAGGTCGACGCTATGGGCGGCCAGATCACCCAGCGCGCCGGACCCTGCTTCCGGGCCCGAAAACCGCCAGCTCAGCGGTACCTTTGGATCCTTGGCCCAATCCTGCAGATACAAGGCCCGCACGTGGAACACCTGGCCCAGGCGACCCTCTTCGACCAGGCGCCGCGCCCAGGCCAGCGCCGGTACGCGGCGGTAATTAAACCAGACGAAATTCGGCGTCCGAGCCTTCTTCACCGCCGCGGCCATCGCGCGGGCTTCCCCGAGATTCCGGGCCAGAGGTTTTTCGCAGGCCACGGCCTTGCCCGCCGCGGCCGCCGCCAGCGCCAGTTCGGCGTGGGCGTGGTTGGGTGCGGTAATATCGATCAGATGGATTTCCGGGTTTTCCAGCAACGCGCGATAGTCCGTTTCCGAATGTCGCCAGCCCCAGCGGGCAGCCACTTGCCGTGTTTTCGCCTCCGTGCGCCCGCAAATGGTGTGCAGGATGGGTTGTGCGGGCAAATCAAAGAAATGCGGCACTTGCAGCCAGGCATTGCTGTGCGCCTTGCCCATGAATTGATAGCCGATCAAACCAATATTAACGACGGAAGGACTCGCGTCGGACATGCCGTTGCTCCTTTATCCAATGTCCGAAAATTCCCGGCACGCTTCCTGGCCCGCGGGCCGCCGCGGGAGACTAAACCGCAGCGCTGAGGCGGGGTTAACGCCGCACGCCCCCGCCCCGCGCTTATTCCGGCACACTGGGATGGCCATGAACGCTTCTCACCTCCCGCGGACGCCTGCCGTGTAGGTGGGATTGCCCATCAACCAGAAACCTATCACTCCTCCCAGGTGGCGTTGCAATAAACATTCTGAATATCGTCGTTTTCTTCCAGTGCGTCAATCAGCCCCTGCACCCGCGCGCCGAGCTCGCCGGTGAGACTAAGGCTCTGGCGAGGCGCCATCGTCAGCTCCGCGGAAGCCAGCGGTATTTTCGCGGCCTGCAGCGCTTGGCGCACTTTCTCGAAATCCGCCAGCGCCGTCTGCACGGTGTAACCCTCCGGGGCCGTCTGTACGTCCACCGCGCCGGCTTCCAGGGCCAATTCCAGCAGCCGGTCTTCCTCCACCGCCTGGCGCTCGATGGCGATGAGACCTTGGCTGCTGAACAACCATCCGACTGAATTGGCCGAACCAAGCGCCCCGCCGTGGCGGTCAAAAATAGCCCGCACCTCGCTGGCGGTGCGATTGCGATTATCGGTTAGCGCCTCGGCCAGAATAGCCGCGCCGCCCGGGCCGTAGCCTTCGTAAAGAACACTCTCAAAATTCGTGGCCCCAGCCCCCCCCGCTCCCTTCTTCACCGCCTTGTCGATGGTGTCGTTGGGCATATTCGCGGCGCGCGCTTTTTCGATCGCGTAACGCAAGGCCAGGTTATCCGCGGGATTGGCCCCCCGTTTCGCCGCGATGATGATCAAACGCGCCAGTTTGCTCCAGACCTGGCCGCGCCGCGCATCGGTCACGGCTTTTTTGCGTTTGATCGATTTCCAGTGCGAGTGACCCGCCATAGCCCTGTCGTCTCCGCTTCCGAGCCGCGATTGTCGGAGGAATCAGCCCGCGCGGCAAGCCCGTACTTGGCGCGCAGCGCCGCCGCCCCGTCCGCCCGGCCCGTGGCTTCCAGGCGCCGGCAATAAGCTGGCAGCGGCGAATCATGCCGGACATTGGCGTGCATCGGCCCGCCCTCCCGGATGACCGTCCAGAGCGGGTCCACCCCATCGCCACAGGTGCGCGCCATTTTTTGCATCTGTGCGTCATGCCAGTGTCCCAAACGCCACGCCCCCTCCCAACAGCGCTGCGGCTGCGCCGCCGCCAGATCGTTCTGCTGGTGGGGATCCGCGGCCAGATCGAAGAGCATTTCCGTCGGGAAGAGATGGAATCCGTCATGATATGTATGAATATATATCATATTATCCCAGCGCACGCTGCGCTGGCTCACATGGCAGCACTGGCCGAGCACCAACTGCCCGCGCCCCGCGGCGGCGCCGCGCCGAATGGTCGCAGCGAAACTCTGGCCATCCCAAATCGGAGCGGGCGCACGGCCCAGCAGATCCATCAGAGTCGGTGCCCAATCCAGGTGGTAATGCAACCCGGAGTCCACGTGTCCCGCGGCGCCGCCGGGCCATTTGACGATCATGGGAATGCGGCTGACGGACTGGTCGGCGGTGGCGTGTTCGGCGTAAATACCCAGTTCGCCGAAACTTTCGCCATGGTCGGCGGAGACGATGAGCGCGGTTTCATCGTATACGCCCGCGGTTTTAAGGAAAGCGACGATTTTGCCCACTTGATCATCCACATAACGCACCGCGGTATCGTAGCCGTCGATCAGTTTACGCATCTCCTGCCGGTTGGTGACTTTGCCCACATGTCGCGGCCAGCGCGGGGACACCTGGTCATCGTACATATTGATATCCAGCGAGGTATGCGGGCCGGTCAGGCGGTTGTGCTGCCGGATTAACGCCTCGTTGTCAAGCCATTTCGGGATAGGTTCTCCGGCGAAGGGTTCACCATATTCCAGCGGCACGCGGTAGGGCGTATGGGGATCCCAGAAGTTCACGTGCAGATACCAATGGTCGTGCGTGGCGTTGGCCGCCAGCCAGCGCTGGACGGTCGGCATCACCTGTTCGGCTGATTCCATACCGCCCAGGCCGGTGTTGTGAATTTCGTTGAAACCGGCGTAAAACCAATGGGCGGCATGGCGCTGGCCGAAAGGGCTGACGATGGCGGTATGGAATCCCGCGCGTTGCAGTTGATGGGCCAGGCCCTGATCGTTAAAGATATCCTGAAAGCCGCGCTCCGGCTGCACCTTCGGCTGAGCGGCGGTGTAACCATGCCCCACTACGCCGGTTTGAATGCCAAACCGGCCCGAATAAAATGCGGTCCGACTCGGCAGACAGGGCGCATCGGAGACGTAATAATTGTCAAAGCGCACCGCCTCCTGCGCCAGGGCGTCGATACACGGCGTCGTGCGACGGTGGTAGCCGTAACAACTGAAATGATCCGGCCTTTGGGAGTCGATGTCGATGTAAACCATGCGCATGCTGGTTTTGGTCTCCTGTCTCAAAAATGGCGGAATTTTATCCTTCGTAGCCCGGAGGTCGCCGCGGGTGACGCAACTGCGGCGACGGGTAAGGGCCGTGCCGTACTCCGGCCTCGCGCGCCGCGGTTTAGTCGCCCATGGCGGCCTTGAGGCTGTGGGATGCACGCTGTTATCTCACCCGCCCGCAAGTTGACCCCGCAAATATTCCAGGCCGAGCTGCACCGCCCGCGTCGGTTCCTCCAGGCCTTCAAATTCCAGCGACAGCCAGCCCTTATAGCCGGCCTGCCTGAGAATTTTCAACTGCGCGGGGATATCGATCACCCCGTGACCGACAATCGCTCCACGCAGAGCCAGCGGTGTGGGCGTGTCGAACCAGCCGCCGGGGGGTTTACGCTCTTTGGGCCGAACGTGAAAATCCTTCACATGTACGTGCACCGCGTAAGGGACCAGTTGCCGGGTGGCCGCAACGGGAGATTGATTCAGGCACAGAAAATTCCCCAGGTCCAGCGTCAAACCAAAATTGGAGTCGCCCACCGCTTGAATGAGTTTTTCCACGCGGTCGGCGGTCTGCAGGTAAAAACCATGATTTTCCAGGGAGCTGCGGATGCCCCGCGCCTTGGCATAAGCGCTTATTTCCCGCACGGCGGGCGCCACCACCTCCAGCACCTGCGGCCAGGAACGCGGGGACTCTTCCTTCGGCCCAAACGTGACATCATGGCGCACGCGGCCGGTGGTCAGAATGACCGCCACATCCACCGCTTGTTTGACGCGCGTGATCACCTCGCGCTGCGCCCTTGGATCCACCAGCAATTCCGCTCCCACACAATAGTTGACAGCGCGGAGTCCCAGATCGTCACAACATTTTTTCAGTTCCCTGGCCCGCTCCAGCGGTCGGTCGAACGTTCGCTCATCCAGGCCGGAAAATTCCACGCCCCGCACCTGCTGTCCCGCCAGCCAGTGCAGCGTGTCCTCCAGCGTCTTGCCGTTTTCCTTGCGCCAGCGCAGCAAACTGTAGGTGCTGACCGCCAGTTCCAAGTTCATAGCGAAAACTTCCTAAGAATCAAAGTGTCATTCTGTCCGCCGAACCCAAAGCTGTTGGACATGACCACGTCCACCTTGGCGCGGCGGGCTTGATTGGGCACATAATCCAAGTCGCATTCCACGTCCCGCACGGAATAGTTGGCGGTGGGCGGCAGAATTTGATCGCGCAGGGCGAGCACACATGTGATCGCCTCCACCGCTCCGGCCGCGGCGATCAGATGCCCCAACATGCTCTTGATGCTGCTGATCGGCGTCGCTTTGGCGCGGGCGCCGAAAATCCGCTTGATCGCCAGGGTTTCCGTAGAATCGTTCTCTTTCGTCCCCGTGCCATGCGCGTTGATATAGTCGATTTGGGCGGCCGTTAAACCGGCGTCGCGCAGCGCTGCTTCAATGGCCGCCACGGCGCCGCGGCCTTCCGGATGTTGATCGGTTACCCGGTATGCATCCGCGGAACTGCCGTAGCCGACGATTTCAGCCCAAACGGTTGCACCGCGGCGGCGGGCATGATCCAGGTTCTCGAGAATCAAAACGCCCGCCCCTTCCCCGAGTACAAATCCGTCCCGCGTGGCGTCGAAGGGGCGACAGGCGCGGCGTGGGTTGTCGTTAAAGGTGGACAACGCGGTCAAGCGGTTAAATCCGGTCACACCGAAGGGATGGATCATCGAGTGCGCCCCGCCGGAAATCATGATCTCAGCGTCACCATGGCGGATGATCTGCATCGCTTCGCCCAGGGCTTGCGTGGAAGCGGCACATGCCGTCAGGCAATTCAAAACCGGACCGCGCGCGTTGAATTCCAGGCTCAGGTGGGCAGCGGGCATGCACGGTTCCTGTTCGATTTCCCGCCAGGTATGAAAGGATTGCAGCGCCTGTTTACCCCACACCCGCGGATTCACGGCGCCGGCCTGCTCATCCCAGGCCGCCAGAGCCGTTCGGCTGAAAGTGTCGAAATCCAGGGAGCCTTCGCCACTACCCAGATAAGCGCCGATGGCGTAAGGGTCCAGCTTCGCGTATTGCGGCGTGCCCGGTTGCGGCAGGCCGGCGTGTCGCCAGGCTTCCTGGGCCGCGTGCAGCGCAAAACCGGTGGCGCGGCCGATATGTTGGTGTTTGGGCGAAGCCGCGAGATTTTCCGGCAAAGTGTGATTCTTGACTTCGGCACTGAACGTGGTGGGAAAAGAACGGGCGTCAAAAAGCGTGGTTGCGGCGATGCCGCTTTCTCCGGCTAAAAGTTTTTTCCAGACCCCCTCCAAGTCCCAGCCCAGGGGTGTCACCCAGCCCATACCGGTGATGGCCACGCGCCGTCGGGCAGCGCGCGGGCGGTTTCCGGTTTCCGGTTTCTGTTCCGCGGCCCGGGCGGATGATGGCCTTTGAACATTTCCCGTTTCATCCACCTTAATCCCAAACGGCATGGCCCTTGCTCCAGTCCGCCCTTGATCAACGCCCCTGGCGGCGGCATAAATTCTAGCAGTTTACTGCTGCCGAAGCGAGGCCTGCGGCGATTCCGGCGCTGCGCCATAACCCCGCGCTGACGCATGGGGCTATGCAACGCACAAGCTCTTTCATCGCCCGGCGTCCCGCTCCAGAAGTCGCCGGGGAAACCGCGCCGGTGGCGGGGCCGCATAAGCTGTCACAGGCTCAGGAACGACTGTCTGCACACGGGGTATCCGAACAATGCCCCCTTCGCCCCGTCAGGGCGTTCCGCGCCGCTTAGCCGATCTGCCGTAAAATGATTACCGAGTTCTGACCGCTGATCGAGCTGGCCGCGACGAGGGCATGGCGCAGGGCTGTGCCAGCGCGCGCCTCGCGGGGCGCATCCAAGCCATCCAACGGCTGCGGGCAGTTCACGGCCGGCGGAATGATCTGCTCCGCTACCGCTATGGCCGCCGCGACCAGATCAATGGCCTGGGCGCCGGCGCCGCAATCCCCGATGCCGCCGCGCATCGGCACAATGGCGGGACGCGGTTGTGACCCGAAGACTCGATGGATCGCCCGCACCTCGGCCTGATCAAACTCTGGAATTCCGTAGCCGGGCGGAACGACCAGGTCCACCGCTTCCGGGCCAATGGCAGCCTCGCGCAAAGCCTTGCTCATGGCCACCGCCAGCGCCTCCCCGGTCACGTCCGGCCGGGACACGCCGCTGGCGCTGGACGATTCGCCCCGCCCCGCAATTTCGCAGTAAATCCGCGCACCGCGGGCGCGGGCCTGCGCCAACTCCTCCATTACCAACACCGCGCCGCCTTCGGCAATCACGGTTCCAGCCGCGGCTTGGTCCAGAGGCCGACAAGCTTTCGCCGGCTGATCGTTGGCCCCGATATTCAGACGATTCAGCAGCGTCCAGCGCATCAATCCCATCGGATGAATCAGGGATTCACATCCACCCACCAGGGCCAGATCCGCTTCGCCGCGCTGAATCGTGCGGCAGGCCTCGGCTAACGCCAGTCCGGCCGAAGCCTGCTGGCAGGTAATGGTGTTGGAGGGGCCTTGCGTGTCGTGGATGATGCTGACATGACACGCCAGCATATTGGGCAGATATTTCAGCAGCCAGAGCGGCGTAAGCCGATCCATTCCCGCCAGCTCGGTGGGATGGTCGGATCGTCCCCAGCGGCGCAGACTCAACGTACCGTCCGGTTCCTTGGCGGCCGCCATAGCGGCGGATAATTCATTCAAATCGGCGCTGATCAACCCGGCGCCGATATTGCACCCGACCCGCCGCGGGTCCACCGTCAGCCAGCTTTCGTCCGGTTTCTTGCCGCCGGAGGATTCCACTATCCCGCGCGTGGCGAGTTTGGCGTCGCGGACCGCGCCATCGGCAGCCACCACGGCCAATTCAATGTCCCGGGACATAATTTTGGTGGCTTTGCGATAGCTTTTGGGGACATAATCCGTGATTTTAAACGGCGCTACCTCGCCGGCCACGCGGCTCGGAAACGCGCTGGACTCGAAGCGCGTCAAAACCGTCGTGCTGGAGCGACCTTCCCGCAGGCCCTTCCACAACTCCGCCGCGCTTAAACCATGCGGACTGATCGCTCCCACCCCCGTGATTACCACCCGACGCATCCGAACTCCGTTCCCATTCGTTGACGGGCCGGATTGTACCATCTTCCCCATCTTGTTCCTAACCCGAATATTTCACCACCAAGGCCGTCGCAGAGCGCGAAAGTTCGTAGAGCCAAAAGTGAAACGATGGTGCAACGTGTCAAGTACCGTTTGGGCTTCCCCGCGACGCTCCCGAATTATCAGCGGGCGGGCCCAAACGGTCCCTTGGGGGCGGTGGGGCGGCGATGTTGTCGGACGGTCACGCTCGCACCGGGAATCCGTCCTCGGACGGAGGAACGGTGAGGTCTGGATCATGGAGGCGGAGCGCGGCAATTTTCCCGGGCATCCAGCGTCAACCTGACCGGCGCGCCACCGGGTTTATCCCGGTCGCCGAAGGAGGCGACTCGACAAAGCTCGCCAGTCTGCGAGTCGCCCCCTGGCGACCTGCCCGCCCACTGGTCGCCGAAGAGGGCGACTCGACGAGGCGAGCGGGGCGAGTGGGCTTCAGATTCGGATCGGCAGCCACGGAACGCTTCGTACCGGAATCGAGCGCTCTCGACTGCGTGGTCAGCTTTGCCCAAAGGCCCGCCAGCGGCGATTATGCCGACCGCTATCTTGATTTCGCCGCGGTGCTGGAGCGTCTGTTTCAGCGGCGTGTGGACCTCGTCAGCGAGCAATCCATTCGCAACCCTTACTATTGCCGTGGAAACGAGGAAACCCGCCAACGGATGTATGAACAGGCTGGGGCGTCATCGAAAACCATCTGCCTAAGTTAGTGGAATCAGTTCGAAATCTCCTTGGAGGGGCTGATGCCGGCACGGAACGAGGCTGGAAAGGTGACATCCACCCTGCTCGACGTGGTGGAGTTGGGGGGATTCTCAGCCATGGCGAGAACCGAGCGGAGTAGGAAAAGATGGATGTCACCCTCGCGGCTAAGCAGCGGCCTGCGCCACCTAAATCGGCACGGACCATAAAAATTTCTCATATCATGCCGCAATCCCGCACAATCTTTACGTCGCGCGAAGATTTTTGCTCGGCCTATGGATTCTGGCCGTCCGGCAGACCACTACTTCCGGTCCCG
>JAJYFE010000102.1 GCA_021785435.1 Planctomycetota bacterium | reverse complement strand
GTCAAGACGGGCGGTGTAGCGGCCCACATGATGAAGTTCCGCGGCCCCGCCAACATTTTTGAATCGGAAGAGGCCGCCGCGGCTGGCATTCTTGAGGGGCGAGTGAAAGCCGGCGATGTGGTGGTGATCCGGTACGAGGGACCCCAGGGCGGCCCGGGCATGCAGGAAATGCTCGCCCCGACCGCCAATCTGATGGGCCGCGGCCTGGGCGAATCCGTAGCGCTGATTACGGATGGTCGGTTTTCCGGCGGAACCCGTGGGGCGTGCATTGGCCACATCTCGCCCGAGGCCGCCGCCGGTGGGCCAATTGCCTTGGTTCGCGCGGGCGACCTCATCGAAGTGGACATTCCCAACCGTCGGCTCAATGTGCTGGTGGCATCGGAAGAACTGCAACGCCGTAAAGCGGCTTGGGTTAAGCCGGCGCCAAAGATCCAAGGCGGTTATCTGGCGCGGTATGCCAGCCTGGTGACCAGCGCTGACACCGGAGCCGTGCTGAAGAAGCCCTGGGCATAAGGAAGACGCAAACCAGTGGTTATGTTCGCCGGCACATTTATGTGCCGGGGACCAGCCGCCTCGGGGACGACCGGAACACCCCTCGAACCGCCATGTTCAGAATAGAAAGAAGGAACCACATGAAAGTAAGTATTATCGGCGGTGGGGGGCGGGTAGGCTCCAACGCGGCGTTTGCGCTGCAATGTGCCGGACTGGTCCGGGAAATCGCGTTAATCGACGCCAATGCCGACCTGGCGGCCGGGGAAGCACTGGATCTGCTGCATGGCGCCGCCTTGGCCGGGGATCAGCATATTCACGCCTCGGATCTTGCCGGCGCGGCCGATTCGGACCTGATTTGTATTACCGCCGGTCTGCGCCGCAAGCCGGATGAATCGCGCCTGGACCTGATCAACCGCAATGTTTCGTTGTATAAAAGCGTGCTCGATTCGCTTAAGACCATGCGGCTGAAAACGTCCTGCATCTTCCTGGTAGTATCGAACCCCGTGGACGTGCTGACGCGCCTGAATATTGAATATCTCGGCTGGCCGGCCAAACAGGTGCTCGGTTTGGGCACAGTGTTGGACAGCACGCGTTTTCGCTCCCTGATTGCGCAAGCGGGCGGTCTGCCGCCTACGCAAATTAACGCCCTGGTTCTAGGGGAACACGGCGACACCATGACGCCCATTTGGAGCACGGCCACAGCCGCCGGAGTACCGCTGACGAAGCTGCTTTCCCCGGCGCAGCAGGCGGAAATATTCAAGCAGACGCAGGCCGCCGGCGCGGAAGTCATTCGGCGCAAGGGTGGAGCCGGCTATGCGGTAGGGCTGAGCATCGCGGAAGTGATTCACAGCGTCGCCCTGAACCGCCAGCGCATTCTCCCGGTGAGCAGCCAGATGAACGGTCCATATGGCCTGAAGAAAGTTTGCTTGAGCGTACCGACGGTGGTGGGACGCGGCGGGGTGGAAGCCACTCTGGCCCCGGACTTGTGGCCGAAGGAAATCGCGGGGATCCAGGCCTCGGCCCGGGCGCTCGAGGAAACGTGGGGCAAGATCAGCGGCAAATAATCCGATGAAAGTGCTTCTGACTGGTGCTGCAGGTCGGCTGGGCCGGCATTGTCTTGCGGAATTGAACCAAGCGGGATGGGATGTCCGCTCGACGGATCGTCGCGCGATGGAAGGGCGGGTTCCTCCCATCCAGGTTGTCGATTTGCTCGACGCTGCCGCGGTGGCGGAGCTCTGTGCGGAGTGCGACGCGGTCGTGCATCTGGGCAACCATCCCGGTCCGCATCGTGTCTCGCCCGAGCGGATCTTCAACGAAAACCTCGCCATGAACATGAACGTCTTCCAAGCCGCGTTGGATCGCGGTGTACGCAAGCTCATTTTCGCCAGTTCCATTCAGGTTAACGCCAGCGATCCGGTGGAGAGCGTTTTCGCCCGGCGCGGGTCGGGGCCGGCGTATCTGCCCCTGGATGGTGACTTGCCCGCGCAGCCCACCAACGCCTACGCCCTGAGTAAATGGATGGGTGAGGTGATGTTGCGCGATTATTTCGCTGCCGCGGGCATGGACGCGGTGGCGCTGCGCTTTCCCACTCTGCTGGATTCAGAAATGACTGATCCCTACCTGGCGCGCCAGGCCGGAACCCGGCAACGCGTGGTGCCGGCGCCCGCCTACCGGATCGCGCAGGGTTTCACCGTTTTGCTCTATGCGGACGCCGCCCGGCTGATCCAAGCCCTCCTGGAGGCCCCGCTGTCGGGTTATCGCGTCTATCTGCCCGCCGTGAGCGTGCCGCCGCCCGGGTCTCTGCCGGAATTACTGGCCCGTTACTATCCCGACGTTCCCTTGCGCCGGCCTTTGACGGCCCTGACCGACCTGTGTGATTGCTCCCGTCTGCAACGGGAAACCGGCTGGCGGCCGTCGGCCACGCTGGATCTTGCCGCGCGCGATCCGACCGTTGGCGGCAGTTGAAGGTGGAAACCTTTGCGAGAGACCTGTTATGCCGATCATCCGGGATATCCGTGTAATCGCGACCGCTCCCGCCGGCGCTAATCTCACGGTGGTGCGGGTGGAAACCGACGAGCCGCAGCTTTATGGTCTTGGCTGCGCTACCTTTACGCAGCGCCACCTGGCGGTTCAAACCGCGGTGCTGGCCTACCTCCGCCCCCTGCTGCTGGGACGGTCGGCGGACCGCGTGGAAGAGCTTTGGCAATTGATGATGAACAACGGTTATTGGCGCAACGGGCCGGTGCTCAACAACGCCATTGCCGGTGTGGACATCGCGTTATGGGACATCAAGGCCAAACAGGCGGGGATGCCCCTCTATCAGTTGCTGGGCGGTCAATGCCGCGCCGGCGCTGCGATCTACCGCCATGCCGACGGGCGTGACTTAACGGAGATTGAAGACAACGTGCGCCAGTTTCTCGCCCAGGGCGTGCATTATGTGCGGATACAACACGGCGGTTACGGCGGCGTCGAAAGCGCCGGGCGATCCCGGTGCCCAGACGGTGCGCTACCCGGACGGTATTATGATCCCCGCGCCTATACGCGCAGCGCCCTGGCCGCCCTTGAGCACGTGCGTACCACGCTGGGCGAGGAACTGGAGTTGCTGCACGATGTGCATGAGCGGCTCGCCCCCGCCGCCGCCGTGGAGTTCGCCCGCGACTGCCAGTCGCTGCGGCTGTTTTTCCTGGAAGATCCGCTGGCCCCGGAAGATCTCGCCTGGTTGGATAATATCCGCCGCGTTTGCACCACGCCCTTGGCCATGGGCGAACTGTTTAATCATCCCCGCGAATGGACGCCGCTGATTACCGGCCGGCAGATTGATTTCATGCGTATGCACCTCACCCAGATGGGCGGTTTGACGCCGGCCCGCAAAGTCGCCGCACTCGGTGAATTGTACGGGGTTCGCACCGCCTGGCATGGCCCCGGCGATGTCTCCCCCGTTGGCCACGCCTTGAATGTCCATCTGGACGTGGCCGCGCCCAACTTTGGTATCCAGGAATTCAGCGGATTCAGCGATGCCTTGCAGAATGTTTTTCCCGGCTGCCCCGAGTTGCGCGGCGGTTATCTATATCCCAATGATCAACCCGGCTTGGGCCTCGATATCGACGAAACTCTGGCTGCCAAGTTTCCGTGTCGCGATCCGGTGGTCGAATGGACCCAAGCCCGCCTGCCTGACGGCAGTTTGCATCGCCCCTGAAACGTTTCTCCCTGCGGACCTGTGGCGCCACGACGCAGCCCCATGCTCGCCGTGGGCGCTTGAACACCGGCGTCGGGCGATCGGGCCGCGTGCGGGGCGAGATCCGGCGGCAACACCCCGGGCTTGCGCCGCACGGGGGGCATGACGGCTTTAACGGCACACTCCGCAGCCGTGCCCGGTGCGAGTCCAGGCGTCGTGTAGCCGGTGATGTCCCAACAGCTTAGTCGCCTGCAGCGATCCGATGCGAACCGCGCACGCGCCGTACCCGGGCGGGGCCGCTGAAAATGTTACGCCCGCGTCGCGGGACCGCCGCTGAAGTCCGAATACCGCCAGTACCAATCATCTCTTATTATACCCATCCATGGCTTGGCTTCTGGACATTCTGTACCTGCTTGGTCTGTTGCTCGCGGCGCCGGTTCTGGCGGTCAAGAGCCTGCGCACTGGCAAATATCGGCGGGATTGGTCGGGGCGTCTGGGGTGGGTACGCCCGGCGATTCACCAGGCGCTGGCCGCCGGTTCTTCCACCCCGGCGCCACGCGTGCTGATTCATTGTGTGTCGGTGGGCGAGCTTTTATCGACCCGCCGGCTCGTGCACGAACTGCGGCGATGCCAGCCGGCGATCCGGATTATCATCAGCGTTACCACCGATGCCGGAATGGAACGGGCGTTGGCGATATATGGCGGTGATGGGCCGGAGATCAGCATCGTGCGTTATCCGTTGGATTTTTCGTGGGCGGTACGCCGATTCCTCAAAAGCCTTCGCCCCGATTTGATTGTGCTCACCGAGCTTGAAACCTGGCCCAATTTTATTTCCGCCGCCGCCCGTCAGGGTGCCGCTATCCGCGTGATCAACGGCCGCATGACGCAGCGTTCTTTTTTCCGGTATCGCCTGGTACGGCCCCTGATGACGGTGATGTTTCGGCGCATTGAATGTTTCGGCGTACAGACGCCCGCCATTGCGGCGCGCTTCATCGCTTTGGGTGCTCTTCCCGATCGGGTCGAAGTGATTCCCACGCTGAAATTCGATGCCGCCGATTTTGCCGTCGCCGTACCTGGGGCCGAAACCATGGCCGCGGCCGTCGGCATAGCCGCGGAACATGCCCTGCTGGTCGGCGGCTCTATCGGCCTCGGCGAACAGAAGGCGCTGCTGGAATGCCATGCGGCTTTGCGCGGACGTTGGCCGGAACTGCGCCTGGCTTTGGCCCCGCGTCAGCCGCACGTCTGGCCGCGGGTCATCACGGACGTTCGCCGGTACGGTTATCGGCCGGTCTTACGGTCCGAGCGACCGGATGTGAGCGCCGCGCCGGTGACGCCGCTGCGTTCCGATGAGGTTTTTGTCTTGGACGGCATGGGTGAACTGAAAAAGCTCTACAGTCTCGCGCGGATCGTATTTTCCGGCCGTTCGCTGGTCAAACTTGGCGGCAGCGACATGATTGAGGCGGCCGCGCTGGGCAAGCCGTGCTGTTTCGGGCCGTACACGTTCAATTTCGAGCAAGTGGTGGAACTGTTGTTGGCCGCCGATGCGGCGGCGCTGGTCCACGACACCGCGGAACTGACCCGGCAGGTGGAGCGGTGGCTGGCAGATCCGGCCGCGGCGGCTGCGCTGGGGCGCCGCGCCGCGGCCGCATTGATCGCCCAACGCGGTGCCACGTTACGCTACGCCGGGCAAATTACCGCGCGGTTGTCCATGCCGGCGCCGCAACCCCGTTGAAAGGGGTGTGACCATTTTTCGGGGAGCGGGATTCTCCGGTGATCCCCGACCGCGCCTCCTCGAAACCGCTGTCACGTAGCCGGCGATGTCCCCATCGCCGATGCGGTTAAAACTCCTCGCGCATTGTCAAACGATAAATTTCGGGTTGGCGAAAGAGCCCCAGACGTGCCACCGAACCCGAAGCGCCGGCCTCCAGGTCGCCGCAGCGAGTCGCCCACGACGACCCGGTGAACGGCGGCGGACGGGGCGCCCGAAAGTTAAGCGGTGACCAAGCCCTCGCCCCATTTTCCAACCCCAGGCCCCGGAATGTGGTGAGCAGCGCGCCCTCCCCGGCCCCTCCCCGAAAAATTATCACGCCCGTTGAAACGCCCCCCAGCCCGGCCGTTTGCAAGTCGGGAATTCTTGCCGCAAAATGCCGGTTTTGTTAACCCCGCGGATGTGGCAAGAAGTATGGTGCGCCAGGGAGGACGTTGGTTAGCCGCGGCCGTCGCCGCCACGGTTTTGCTGGGACCGGCGCTGGCGGAGGGAATGGCGGCGCCGCAGCGGCCGCCGCACCGGATGGCCGACAGAAAACCACTATCCTTTCCGTTGGCTGGACTGCCGCCGATACGCGGTTTTTGCCTGTCCCTGGATTATCCCGGCCGAGTTGATGCGTATCTAAAAGCCTTGGAGCGCCTTCGCCGCATGGGCTGTCCGTGGGTAAATGTTGTGGTGAACGCCCGCCAACGGAATATCCATGCCCGGCATCTGGCGATGAACTGGAAAGATTCGCCCCGCCCATCGGCGATTTTACGCATTCTGCGGCAGGCCCATCGCTTGGGATTGCACACCATGCTGATGCCCATCGTGTTGCTCAACCACGCCACCGGCGACCAATGGCGCGGTGCGATCCAGCCGCCCAACTGGGCCGTATGGTTTGCCGATTATCGGCGGTACCTTCTCCGGTGTGCGCGCTGGGCCAACCGGGGGCACGTAAGCATTTTTAGCGTCGGCAGCGAACTGCTGTCCACGGAAAAATTCCGGGCGCAATGGTTGCGCGTGATCCGTGTGGTTCGGCGGGTCTATCCCGGCAAGCTGACCTATAGCGCCAATTGGGACCACTATCAACATGTGCGCATCTGGCCGCAGTTAGATTACATCGGTATGAACGCGTACTATGATCTGGGGCCCGCTAAGACCCCGGTGCGGCGAATTGTCGTCACGTGGAGGCATATTCAACGTCGCATTTTCGCCCTGGCGCGGCGCGAACATAAGCCGGTGTTGTTGACCGAAATTGGCTGGGATAATCTGCACAATACGCTTGAGAAACCGTGGGACTACGTCGGGGAAGGTAAAATCGATCCAGCCGTGCAGCTGCGGGCCTATACGGCCTTTGTCACGGTCTGGCGGCATCTGCCGTCAAAGTTATTCCTGGGAGCCTTTTTCTGGCAGTGGCAGCCGGGGGCCAAAGCCACCGACTATGGAAGTTATTCACTCCAGGGTGAGCCGGCGCTGCCGCTGGTGGAGCATTGGATGTCCGGCCGCTAACGGCTCCACGCACGGCGGAGCCGCGTGGGGGGCGGCCGGATTTCGTGCCGTGGACTTGGAAACCGGCGGCGTAAATGCGCCCCTCGGACGGGCGGGGAATGGTCGTTCCACTAAAGGGATACCTGTGACACTCAAACGCACGGATCATTGCGGCTGTCTGCGCCCCGGCGATGTGGGGCGCCAGGTGGTGTTGGCCGGTTGGGTACAGTCGTATCGCGACCATGGCGGCGTGGTATTTGTCGATCTGCGTGACCGCTCGGGTGTGGTGCAGGTGGTGTTTCATCCGGAAGCCGCCGCCGCCCACGCGCTCGCCCGGCAGTTGCGCAACGAGGATGTGGTGCTGATCCGCGGCGCCGTCACCGCCCGCGGTCCCAAGGCCGTGAATCCCAAAATTCCCACCGGTTGGATTGAGGTGGTCGCGGAACAGATCGAGGTGGTCAACCAGGCCGAGCCACCGCCGTTTCTGCCTTCGCAGCCGGAAGCCGTCAATGAGGACCTGCGTCTGAAATACCGTTACCTGGACCTGCGCCGTCCGGAGATGACCGAGGCGCTGACGCTGCGGCATCGTGTTACCAAGCTGATGCGGGATTTCGGTGACGAGCATGGTTTTCTGGAAATTGAAACCCCCATGCTTTACAAGAGCACACCGGAGGGGGCGCGGGAGTTTCTGGTTCCTTCCCGTTTGCACCCTGGCGCGTTCTACGCCCTCCCGCAAAGCCCTCAACTGTTCAAGCAAACCCTCATGGTGGCGGGTTTGGATCGGTACCTGCAGATCGCGCGCTGCTTTCGCGATGAAGATTTGCGGGCTGATCGCCAGCCGGAATTCACCCAGCTGGATCTGGAGATGAGCTTTGTCGATCGCGAGGACGTCATTAACTTGGTCACGGAGCTGCTAAGGCGCTTATGGAAACAGGTGCTGGACGTGGAATTAGCCACGCCCTTTCCGCGCCTTTCCTGGCGGCAAGCGATGGACCGTTTTGGTGTGGATCGGCCCGACACCCGCTTCGGCCTGGAATTACGTGACGTAAGCGCCGCCGCAGCGCAAACGGATTGTGCGGTTTTCCAGCAGGCCCTCGCTGCCGGCGGCTGTGTGCAGATGATCGCGGCGCCCGGGGCGGCTGGGCTGACGCGCCGACAACTGGATCAGCTTACGGAATCCGCCCGCCAGCTCGGCGCCAAGGGATTGGCATGGCTGAAGCTCGGCGGCGAATCGGAGGCCGGAGCCATGGGCGGTCCGATCGCTAAGTTTATTCCCGCCGCGGTCCAGCAGGAACTGCGCCGGCTGACCGGCGCCAGCGACGGGGATCTGCTGCTGGCGGTCGCCGATACGCGGGAAATCGGCTGGCGGGTGCTCGGGGAACTACGGTCGACGCTGGCGCGGCAACTGAATTTGATTCCACCCGACCGGCACGATTTTGTCTGGATTGTGGATTTTCCCTGCTTGGAGCGCCAAGCCGGCGGCCGGTTGGTGGCCCGCCACCATCCGTTTACGGCGCCGCTGGATGAAGATTTGCCCCTGTTGGCCAGCCGGCCCGAAGAAGCACGGGCGAAAGCCTACGATATTGTGCTCAACGGTGTGGAGATCGGCGGAGGATCCATCCGTATTCACCAGCGCCAGGTGCAGGCGCGGATGTTTGCCCTGCTGGGAATTTCGCCGGAGGAGGCGCAGCGGAAATTTGGATTTCTGCTGGATGCCCTTCGCTTCGGCGCGCCGCCCCACGGTGGCATCGCCCTGGGGTTGGATCGCCTCGTGATGCTCATGCTTAAGCGGCAAAGTATTCGCGATGTGATGGCGTTTCCAAAAACACAAAGCGGCGCTGATTTGATGACCGAGGCGCCTTCGCCCGTAGAGCCGCGCCAGCTCCAGGAACTGGCCATCGGTGTGATCGCTGGCCCAAAAAGGGGATGAGTTCTCTGTGTTGTATCGTTCGTATTTACTGCTTTTCCTTCTGACCGTGGCCGGCTGCGGCAGCCTGCCGCATTTTCCAAGCCCTTCGCCCGGCTGGCATTCGCCGAACTATTCGGTGGTATTCGGCGTTCTGGAGCGGTCCGGCAAGACCCCGCCGATCTGGACGCTTCGTTACGCCGGAATCACCGCCGCCGACCCCTATGGCGGTCAATTTGTTCTGGCTCCCGCCAGTCTCTTGACCGGCTATTCCAATGGTGATCTCGTCGAAGTCACGGGCCGGCCGCCCGCGCTCCCGGCCAAGTCGCCACTGGAAGGCCGGGTGGCGCAGCGCGCTAAGCCGGCGCCTTACCAGGTCAGCGGCATCCGCTTGTGGCTGGGCGTCGGACGGCCAACCTATCTGACGCGGTGACCTTCGCCCGGCGGCGGCCACCTTGACGTCAACCGCCGGATGAACGCCAGGTAGCGGTGCTGCAGCGGAGCGAAATGAGGACTAAAGTAGGTTCTAAACAAGAGCGGTCCGGCGCGGCGGTTCCAGCGCACCGTTAATCCACGGATTTCCTGTCGCGTCAGCCCCGCCCGAAGCAGCAATGGCGTCAGTTGACCCCGCTGCGCCGCTTGCAGGAGTTTCAGCAGAGCGCCCCGATAGCGGCTGTGGGTCAAATACAGCATCAGCGACCAGACTTCGGCGTAGTAAATCTGCACATCGCTGGACGACTCCAGAATAACCGCTCCCGCCTGCGTACGGACCAGCACTTGAAGCGGAATCAGCCGGCGCTGGGCCAGCGCCAGGCGCAATACGGACCAGCGTGCGGCGTTACGAAAAGGGGTGAAATGAGGTTGGCCTTGGCGCCAGGTAATCGCCTCATTCTGCGTGGCCAACCCTTCATCCAGCCAGGCCGGCAGATGGTCCTTCAAGGCCATGAAGCTCAACTGATGCCACGCTTCGTGCGCGATGACGGAAAGCACTTCCGGCAGCGTGGTGCGCCACACGACGAAAACGCCCCGGCGTTCATAGCCCCCGGATTCTATATGCATATAGATCGTCGTCGCGCGGCCCGCGGTGCGGTGGGTGAAGGCAGCCCATTGTCGGCGGTTGCGAAACACATAGCCAATCAGCGGCTTGGTGCGACCCGTACCGGCCACCAGGCGCATGAAGTGCGCATGGGCCGCCTCCAAAACCTGGAGCATCAGGCGGCGCTGTAATGGATCCCGGATGGTGGTGTAAACGCGATAATGTCGGCTGCACAAAACCACGCCTTGGGTGGGACCTGTGGTCCAGGGTCGGACTATCAACGGCCGGGCGGCGATCTGGCGGCGTTGTATGGCATTCAAGGTGGCCGGCCAGCGCGGCGCCGTGGCGCAGCCGGCGCAGGCGAGCGCCAGAAAAAAAAGCGGGTTAAGACAAAGTCGCGGCGGATATTTCAGGCGGCGAATCCTTTGATCCCATTCACGGGCGTGAACATCTTTCGGGGACGGGATCTTCGGCAGTTCCTGATGGTCGGTCTGCGAACGGCCGTTTCCGTAGTCGGTGATGTCCCTAAGTTTAGTCGCCCGCGGCGACTAGACTGCGATTAATGCGCACCACCCCTCTACCCTCGGGCATCGGGGTTCCCCGAAAATTGTCACACCACCAGCCATTGTAATGACTGGGAACGAATTTGACACCGTGTCTATGCCGGTTAAGATGATTGGTGTACTGCCGCATCCCCGGTCGTCCATGGTGGAAATGGACGGAAAGGGCAGATTCCCGCCGGGATGAAAATGGCAATAGTGCTTTGTCAATCGATAAATTTCTGGTTGGAGAAAGAGCCCCAGATCCGCCACCGAAAAAGCATCGGGCTTCAGGTCGCCCGCGGCGACTCGCCCTAATGTTTCCTGGCGGCGACCCGGTGAACGGCGGCGGCCGGGGTACCCGAAAGATAAGTGCTGACCGAGCAATCGTTTCTGGGAAAGGAATCGTTCCATGTCTAGGCTGTATTCGCTGGTCAAGTTCAAGTTGTCGCGGGTGGTTGCCGTACTGGCCGGATTGGCCCTGCTAGGTGGTATTGTCGCTGCAGCGCAGGCCCAGCTGTCGCATCCCGGCCTGCGGGTCCGCAGTGTCATCGTTGGTCGGGTGGTGAATTTCCGGGGCCAGCCGGTGCGTGGAGCATTGGTCCGTGCCATTCGGATTGGGCTAAAACTTGTTCGAGTCGCCCGTAGCGGCGGAAAAGGATTCTTCGCCATACGCAACGTCCCACCCGGACGTTATCGTGTGCTGGCGTTTAAACGAGGTATCGGCAGCGGACATGTTCCCCATCTCGTGCTCGTACGCCCGCATCAGGTCACCCATGTCGGCGTGATCAAACTGCGCCATTGGCACACGCCGCATTGATCAAAGATCCATTAAAGTTCATCTGCCCTAAAAATGGTCCGTAGAGCCGACTGCCCCCGTAGAGCCGACGCCCTCGTCGGCTGGTCGTCTGGCCGATGAGGGCATCGGCGCCCCGCATGGGGTGCGGCCCCATGTTCATCCCCCGCAGGTCGAAGACTCGCCCCCGTGAGTCGAAGATTCGCACTCTGGAGAGTGCCCGTAGGGCGTGCACGACTGTGGTTCATCTCGAGACTCGGGTTTTACGGGGCCCCGTCAGGAGCAGGTCCGCGGGGCTATTCTTCTGCGCCGGACGACCACGGCGACATGGCCGGGGCGCCGGGCGGCCGTGGATTGCGGCGAGGATTTTGCGGGTGACACTGGCGACGGGGACTTCGTCGAGATCAAACGCCCAGCGGTGGGCCACATACGATTTGGGGCCACAGGTGGGCAAACTTACGGTGGTGGGCACCGCCGTGGTGCTGGCGGTGAAGACCAGGTAATCCATGGTGCGATGGGTCAGCTGGTGCCGCACGCGCACGGGGGTGGGGTGCACGGACACGTCGATGGCTAAAGCCTGGCGCAGGAGCCCTCGCACGCGGGTTCTGGTCAGCGGTTGGCCGTCGCGCTCGAAGGTTGGAAACTCCCAGAGGTGCGGCCAGAGTCCTCCGCCCGGCCGCTGCAGCAACAGCCGAGATCCTGGGGCTTCGACGACTGCCGCCCAGTGCTGCCGTAACGGAGCGGGACCCCGCGCTGAGTGGACGGGCAGGCCCGCCGCTGTGCCGCGGCGTCGGGCCAGACATAGCCCCTGCGCCGGACAAACCGGGCAACGGGGAGCAGTCGGGGTACAGACGGTGGCGCCCAACTCCATCAGCGCCTGATTATACGTGCCGGGGTCGTGGTGGGGAACCAGCATCGCGGCTACTTGCCAGAGCCGCTTCCGCGTGGCCGGCCGGGTGATGTCCGCGTGAAGATTCCCCAGGCGGCATAGAACCCGCATGACGTTGCCGTCAAGAACCGGCACACTGCGACCAAAGGCGATGCTGGCCACCGCGCCGGCGGTATAACAGCCAACCCCGGGGAGCGCCAGCAATTCGACCATGGTTGATGGAAATACACCATTATATGTGTTCATGATGATGCGTGCGGCATCATGCAGCTGACTGGCGCGGCGGTAATAGCCCAGGCCGGCCCAGAGTTCCAGGACCTGCTGCGGCGGCGCCGCGGCCAAGGCCCGCACGTCGGGAAACCGCCGCAAGAAACGCTGATAGTAAGGCTGGACCGTCGTCACCTGCGTTTGCTGGAGCATCACTTCGGAAATCCAGATAGCGTAGGGATCGTTGGTTCGGCGCCAGGGCAGATTGCGTTGATGGCTGAAAAACCAGGGCCTCAAGGCTTCGGCCAGTGGCGTAGCAAGAGCGCGCCATCGGGCGTTGGGCGCTGGTTGGTATTTGGCCTTCATAGACAACACCGTACTGAATTGTACCCGCGGGCCACCCAAGCCGTGTCGTATTAACAGAATGACAGCATATCCACAACCAAATCTTAACGACCACAAGCGGTGGTAGTGGGAATATTTCACGCCACAAGTCTTGTGGATAAAAGGCTTTACGGTTGTGGAAAACCTGTTCCCCAAGATTTAGTAAAAAGAATGCTTGACACCACCACAGCTAGTGGTATACTCTTCCTAATCTAAGGTGTTCGAGGTTTTATTAGGTGTTTGCAGATGGCTTTAAGCCGGCTAAGCGATGGAGTGCCATCGATGCGGTTTCACCAACCGATTTACCCAATGTAGCTCTTGAACCTAATGCGATCCGATGGTACACTAACAGATTGCGAACAACGGGCTGGGTAATCCGGTAAGGTCGCGGGGGTGATGAACAGTGGACTTTCGTCGTCCACCGGAGCAACGATGGCTGTTCTTGCGGATATACAGATTGAAGAGCTGGTGCGTATCGAGCCGTTTGAGCGCTCGGTGAAACGCCCGGGCCGGATCAGCTATGGATTATCCAGCTACGGCTACGACGTGCGGGTTGGACCGAAATTCAAAATTTTCACCAACGTAAATTCGGAGGTGGTGGATCCCAAGCATTTTTCCGCACGGAGCTTTGTGGATGTGGAAGTTGGGCCGGATGGATTCGTGCTGATTCCACCGAATAGTTTCGCCCTCTGCGAAACGGTGGAGCGGTTTGAAATCCCGCGCGACATGCTGGCCATCTGCGTCGGAAAGAGCACCTACGCCCGCTGCGGCATCATCGTCAACGTGACGCCGCTGGAGCCGGAGTGGAAAGGGCGCGTGACCATTGAGATTTCAAACACTACCCCCTTGCCGGCGAAAATCTACGCGAATGAAGGAATTGCCCAGATTATTTTTCTGCGAGGCGAAAAGGTTTGTCGCCTAAGTTACGCCGACAAACAGGGCAAATATCAGGATCAACCGGGGCTGACATTGCCGCGGGTTGATTAAACGGGACAGGGAACCGGGGCCGCAGCGGACGGAGACGCGGCCCATAAGGAGCGGCCGGCGGCGCCGCAGGATGGGACGTCGCCGGTATTTTCAGGCCAGGATGTAGGAGTTACCAGCCATGAAAGTCGCGCGCTATTTCACCCAATCCGGCGTGGATGTGTTTTCCACGGTTAAATATGCCTGCCGCGACAGCCGCATCAGCAACGTGGATGGCTCGGTGGTTTTTGAAATGAAAAATGCCGAGGTCCCGGAGGCCTGGTCGCAGCTGGCTACGGATATTGTGGTCAGCAAATATTTCCGAAAGGCGGGCGTGCCCCAGGTCGATAACGCCGGGCAGCCGATTTTGGATGAATCCGGCCAGCCCAAAACCGGCCCGGAACGCTCGGTCCGGCAGGTGGTGCATCGTCTGGCGGGCTGCTGGACCCATTGGGGCCGCCAGTACGGCTATTTTGACGGCGCCGAGGATGCCCAGGCTTTTTACGACGAGATAGCGTACATGCTGCTGCGCCAGATGGCCGCTCCCAATTCCCCCCAATGGTTCAATACCGGCCTGAATTTCGCTTACGGTTTGACCGGCCCGGCGCAGGGGCACTGGGTGACCAATCCTGTTACCCATCAGGTTGAGCCGGCGGTCGACGCCTATACCCATCCCCAACCGCACGCCTGCTTCATTCAGAGCGTCGCTGACGATCTGGTCAATGAAGGAGGGATTATGGACCTGTGGGTGCGGGAGGCGCGGCTGTTTAAATACGGCTCCGGCACGGGGGCTAATTTTTCCCGGTTGCGCGGTGAGAATGAGCCGCTCTCCGGCGGTGGAAAATCCTCCGGCTTGATGAGTTTTCTGCGCATTGGAGACCGGGCCGCCGGAGCCATCAAGTCCGGCGGCACCACCCGGCGCGCCGCCAAAATGGTCTGTTTGAACCTGGACCATCCTGATATTGAGGCGTTTGTGAATTGGAAAGTGCGGGAGGAAATCAAAGTTGCCGCCATGGTCGAAGGCCTCAAGCATCTTTCCAAAGAGCAGCGGCAGCAGGCGGAACAATTGGGGTTGCATCTCGATTACGATTTCAACGGCGAAGCTTACGCCACCGTTTCCGGCCAGAACTCCAATAATTCCGTCCGCGTGCCGGACCGTTTCATCGAGGCGCTGGATGCGGATGGCCCCTGGGAGCTTATCCGGCGCACCGACGGAAAAGTACATAAGACGCTTCGCGCCAGGGCGCTCTGGGATCAGATTGCTTTTGCCGCCTGGCGCTGTGCCGACCCCGGCGTGCAGTTTGACGACACCATTAACCAGTGGCACACTTGTCCGCAGAGCGGACGCATCAACGCCAGCAACCCCTGCAGCGAATACATGTTTCTGGACAATACCGCCTGCAACCTGGCTTCGTTGAATTTGATGAAATTCTTCGATCCTCAAACCAGCCGATTCGACGTGGCCGCTTTCCGCCATGCCTGCCGCCTCTGGACCATGGTGCTGGAAATTTCCGTGCTCATGGCCGCTTATCCGAGTCGCGAAATCGCCCGTTTGAGCTACGAATACCGGACCCTGGGCTTAGGCTACGCCAATCTCGGCACCATGTTGATGGTGGCGGGCATCGCTTATGACAGCCCGCAAGCCCGTGCTATTTGCGGAGCCGTTACCGCGCTGCTGACCGCCGAAAGCTACGCCGCTTCCGCGGAGATGGCGCGCGAACTGGGTCCGTTTCCGGGTTATCACCGTAACCGTGCCGATATGCTGCGCGTCATGCGCAACCATCGGGCCGCGGCGTGCGGAGAGGCTTATACCGGGCTGTCCATCGCGCCACCGGCTATTGATACCACCCTGTTCGGCACGCATCCTTTGGCTTCGGGTGAGCTGCTGGCGGCCGCCCGTGAGGCCTGGCAGCGGGCGGTAAGCCTGGGGGAAAAGCATGGCTATCGCAACGCCCAGACTACGGTCATCGCTCCCACCGGAACCATCGGTCTGCTGATGGACTGTGACACCACCGGCGTGGAGCCGGACTTCGCCCTGGTTAAATTTAAAAAGCTGGCCGGCGGCGGATATTTCAAAATCGCCAACCAATCCCTGGAACCCGCGTTGCGGAACCTCGGCTATAGCGCGGACCAGATCAAGGACATTCTGACCTATGTGCTTGGCACATTGACCCTGCGTGGCGCGGTCCATATCAACACCGAGACCCTGTTGGCCAAAGGGTTAACCGAGGCGGAACTGGCGAAAATCGAAGCTTGTTTACCGTCGGTGTTTGAACTGTACTTTGCCTTTTCTCCGTGGACGCTCGGGGCAGAGGCGATGACGCGCCTGGGCATTGAACCGCAGCGCTGGCGCCAGAGATCCTTCAATCTGCTGCGGGCGCTGGGCTTTAACCGCCGACAAATCCGCGAAGCTGGTGAAATGATTTGCGGCACGCAGACGGTGGAAGGCGCCCCGCATCTTAAGCCGGAACACCTCAGCGTCTTCGACTGCGCCAACAAATGCGGCCGCAAGGGCCAGCGGTTCATTCATCACCTGGGGCACATTAAAATGATGGCCGCCGCCCAGCCGTTCATCAGCGGGGCCATCAGCAAGACCATCAATCTGCCGAACGAAAGCAGCGTGGCGGATATCAAAGAAGCCTATCGCGAGAGCTGGCGGCTTGGTTTGAAGGCGGTGGCCCTGTATCGCGACGGCTCGAAGCTCAGCCAGCCGCTTAACAGCACCGCGGACGATGACGCCGCCGACGATGCTGAAATCGAAGCATTAAAGACGGAATCCTCCGCGGCCTGCGCGACCTGCGGCGAGCCAGGCGCCTCCTTATCGGGCGACGGGACGATTCCACCCGGGGGGGCCGACACCGGTTCAGCCGGCC
>JAJYFE010000101.1 GCA_021785435.1 Planctomycetota bacterium | reverse complement strand
TTGGCGAAGGCCCGCGAATTGGCCAACCGCGCCGTCTGCATGGCCAACATCCGCGGGATCGTCCAATCCATGATCACCTACAGTCAGACCAGCGATGGCGTGTTCCCGGCGATGTTTCACAACAACCAGGGCCAGGTGCGCAGCGCGCCATACCTGCCGATCGGCTACGCCGCCCCCAATCCCGGCGAGACCGCTCCCGAGGTGGTGCAGAACTGGTTCACCGGCACGTACGCGCCGCCGCCCGCGATCGGCGGCACCGCGAACCAACCCAACCCTCTGGCCAACATGTGGATTCTGGTGCTGCAAGGCTACACCACACCGGCGAGCTTTATCTGCCCGTCCGACCCCTTGGCCATAGGGCCCTCGCCGGAGTATTACACCTTGAGCAGTCCTTCCACCGCCTGGGCCAATTTCGGCGGCCTGCGCACGCTGGTCCATTACTCCCCTCCCAGCGACAGCAACGGTAATAGCGTGATCGGTTACCACGGCGAGGGCGTATCTTACTCCACCGCCATGCCCTGGCCGTCACCTACCCTGCCAGGCTACGGTAATCCTATCAGCCGGTCCCCCGGCCAGTGGTGGACCACCACCGGCGCCAATAGTCAGGTCCCGCTGGTCAGCGATATGGCGCCTACGGATGGTGGCGCCAACAACTCGGCTTCGGAGGCCGACGGTCCAGGCGAGGGTACATACCAGCGCATCACCACCACTTTGCCCACGGCGAACACCTTTGGCCCATACATCTACAACTCCGGCAATCATGCCGGCGACGGCCAGAATGTCGGCTTTGGCGATGATCACGTGACTTGGGAAATTTCGCCCTACGTAGGCCAGAACGGCGACAATATCTTCACCTACCACAACTACCCTTCCGGCGGGCCATTTGTTCCCGTCAACGGGACCACAGATACCAACCAGGTTGGGTTGACATGGCAATGGGATGGCTATGTCCCGGTTCAGATGCTGGCCGCCCCGTTTGATATCTGTATGGTTCCGAAACGAGTGGTGAATCCCAAGGCGGTGACGATTGTTGGGGCGTGGTGAGGCTTTGTCACTCCCGCTTCCAATGGGGGCGTCATTTGTTCGTAACTGGGTGCATGGTAGATTTGGTGCCAGTGCCGTTCCCGACGAGCCGGTTTCGCGCGGCGGGGTAAAGGAGGCAAGTGATCAGCATAGCCCGGAGGTCGCCAAGGGCGACCTCCGGGCTATGTAGGGCCGATGCCCTCATTGGCCATCTGGCCAGCCGACGAAGGCGTCGGCTCTACGGGCTCTCCGGGCTGTGGGAAATGGCTGGTTCCACAGCGTACCTCGCGCGGCGCGAAACTCCCGCCCTAAAAACGGCACTGGCGCGCCAAATCTGTCATGCACCCTTAGTAACTTGGTGGCGACGAGGCGCACGATGAGTCGCGTGCCCTAACCCCGCGCTGCAGTTTAGTCGCCCGCGGCGACTCTGGGGCTATGCCGTGACATGTGTTTCAAGGAGTCCTACCGTGAATGTACAAGCCATGCAACGCAGAACCTTTCTGAAAGCTGGCGCCTTGGCTGGTGCGGCGCTTTTGACGCGTGATTCCGCCCGGCTGGCCCGCGCCGCCGCCACCGCGCGGCCCTCCATCCTGTTCTGCTCACCGAAGGGCCTGGTGGGAGGCTGGATTGATCTGGAATATCTAAGGGAATTACACACGCAAGGCTTTGAGGTGGATTATACCAACAGCCTGGCCGAGCTCACCTGGGATCGTATCAGGCCATATAACGTTCTGGTGTTGTACGTTACCCCCGACAGCTGGGCGGTTAATCCCAACGTGGGGCTGAACCAACCTTCTTCACCGGCGCGCATCCGAAGTTTCGTGACCCTGATCGAACATTACCTGGCGGCCGGCGGCGGAGTGTTCCTGATGCCAATGGAGGAAAATTGGAGAAAGCAGATGCTTTCCGATTTGACCGACCGCTGGGGCGCTAAGTTGCCGGGGGAAACCATTGTCGAAACCAATCCGGTGAATCAGACGAATTTAGTCCATGCCTCCTATCCCGTGCCGCTGGCCTATACCGATCAGGTGCTGCCCTCGCCGGTCAGCCAGGGCGTAACGGGCATCTGGTATCCGATCGAACCGCGCTATAACGCGGCGATGGGCGGACCGATCATAGTGGATAAACACTGGCACGTAGTGCTGCGGGCTTCGCCGAGCGCTTACACCAAGCCCGTGCGGAATGCCGGCGAGGCCCAGGGTAAAATGAATCTGCCGCCGGGCCTGTTTATCTCCGCAAGCCCCGTCAAAGCCCCGCCCTTATTTGCGATCCGTCCCTACAGCCAACGCGCCGGACAGGGACGTATAGCGCTGGTCAATCAATGGCCGCAGTTTTCCGTTGGTTCCGGGGTGAAATGGATTTTCGACCGGCAGGTCCTGTCACGCGGGTCTGGTGGCAAGCCCAGTGCTTTCGGGCGACTGCTGGAAAATACCTGGCGGTGGTTGGCGGAACCGTCGCTGAAAAGTAAGGCGGTGGGCGGCTATGTAACCGGCGCCAGGACGCTGGTGGCGCCGAATCTGCTGCCGGCGGCCCGTAAGCCCTACGAATACGGTCAGACGTACTGGCGGGACAAGCTGGCGCGATGGCAGGCTCCGCCTCGTTTTGCGCCGGTATATCGCGGCCTGGTTGGAGCGAAAACCATCCACAGTTCCGGCCACAGCACGGTGGCTGAATACGCCGCGGCAGCCAAAGAGGCGGGGTTACAATTCATCGTTTTTCTGGACGATTTTGACAAACTTACGCGCGAAAAGTGGGCGCGGCTCAAGGCGGACTGTAAACGGTTCTCCGACGACGCCATCACCCTGTTGCCGGGTTACAGCATCGATGCCAATACCGGAGACCATATGTTCTTCTATGGGCCCGTGGAGGCGGACAATGATCCCTGGCCACCGGCCGAAATCCTTACCGGGCCGGGCCAGGCTCTGCTGAATCTGCAGCCGCAAAATAAGAGCGGCGCGTACACCGGCTATAATGGGCCGTCGTTCGACTGGATCCTATATTCCTGGGTCGGGCCATACGGCAACCACGGCTTCTACCACTTTTCCGGCAGTCCGCACCTGATGCGCATAGCCGATTTGCGAGCGTACGGCACGGCGGCCATTCGTTATTATCAAAACGGCAAGCTGATCGAAGATAATACGGCCGACTATTTAACCACCGCCGCGGGCACCATTCCGCCGGCGCCCATTTCCTTCAATGAAGTGCGTTCGACCGCGGAACTTTCCCGCGAATTACAACGGGGTCATGCCCTTACTTATGTGGGAGCGCCCTGGTATGTCCAGAAACCCTCGGTTTCCAGAATTTTCCAGTATGGCCTGAAGTGGCCGAATCAGTATGTGTCCTACAACACGTTCTTTTCGGATGGCCCGATCATTCATGCCTGGCCGGAAACCTATCGCGTCTGGACGCTGGGTGCGGAGGAGTTCGTCACCCTGCCGAATATCATGGTATCACGTTTGCAAATTAGCGCCGCGGCGGGCCTGAAAGAAATTACCCTTTACAACGGCCCGGAATTATTCCGGCGGTTCCAGCCAGGGGGAGCGAAACAATTCAGTGAAACCCTGTTGCTCGATGCGACCATTCAGCGCAATCTGGTGTTGATCGCCACGGATGAAAAAGGCGGTAAGGCGGTCAGCTTCGCTCGGCGCTCCTGGAAAGACGGCGCCCGGGCGCCCGTCTTTTGCGGCGACCACGTCAATGACTGCCGCTCGGATGGCCCCTTGCTCGCCCATGGTCCGTTCCCCATGATGTCCACCTGGGTCCAGCCGTTGCCGGTGCAAATCGCAGGCGACACGTGGGACGGCGGTCCCCCCGCAGTGGCGCCCTTGGCGACGTTCCAGGAAAGCCGGCCCGATCTGGACACCGATCGGGGCCAGGAAATCGGTTCCCGGTTTGAGAACACGCCGCTGCTGGATTATTCGGACGAGGGCTCGGTGGCGGTGGCTTCACGACAGGATCGGGTGTTCTCGTCTGACGTGCTCGCCGTGGTTAACCCGTGGGATACGTTCGGACCCTTGGCCGGTCCCAGCCGGTTGATGGAGTTCACCCTGCGGCATTGGGAATACTGTGATCCGACGGTGGGTGTGCCCCAGACAGGCTGGGCGGCGCCGGGAGTGCGCGAAGGTGTCAACGTCAGCCTGTTCCGCTCGGACATCCGTTTCAAGCAAGCCTTTACGATCAAGCGGTTGACCTTGTTGCAAAACAACTACTGGATGCCACCTGCCGTGCAACAAGCGCAACTGCTGATCGGAAAAGCCCCCGCTACGGTTCGACAGTTGGTTCGCTACCGGGGCGTCAAGCCCAGCCAGTCCGGCCCGTCGGACTCTTTCCGCCTGGAACCCGGCGACTGGTTCGCGCTATACAGCCCGGACACGGCGTGCAGCCATCTTTTCATTGTGCGCGGCCAGCCGATTCAGTTGCAAGTGAGCTATCCCCAAATCAATATTTCGGCCGAAATCGCCGGTAAGCCAGTCCAGGCGGGTGATACCTGCCATTTTGAATTATTTTCGCTGGGTGTGCCAGTGAATATGGGCCTCCAGACCTCGGCCCAGGTCACGCGCCTGCTGAGTTATCTGAATGAACCGACGGGCCTGAAAGTCCTCCGTGGCCGGCGGGCGCCTTCACCGGGTTTTATTGAATGTCAACCCCACGCCGGGGCGGTGGAAGTTCTGGTTCCCAAGCCCACCTGGAAAACCAACCTGACGCTGCCCCTGCGGGTTCAAGGCTTAAATCGCCGCTGGAGCGCCGGGCTGTTCCAGCGGACTGGCTACGTATTGGGTAATTACGGCGCCGGGGATAACCGCTACCGGGCGTTGGGCATCGACGGGTTCGGTTACGCCTATGTTCCAATGTACGTGGATCGGGCGCACGAGACCCACCTGGTCGCCGGCCATCCGATCATCGCCGACGCCGCCGGCCAGGACTTATTTATTGGGGTCATGCATCTGTACGACGCAGCCGCCCACCAGCCCACCACCGCCATCCACCCGCTGGGTAACGCTGTGGTCCAGCCGCCGCAGTGGCAGGTGTCGGTCAACAATCCCACGGACCAGCCTGTCACCTGCACCTTGCGTAAGGCCATGGATCTGCCCGGACTGGTGTTTCCCAATACCAAGCTTACGCTGGCGCCGGGAGAGTACCGGGTGCTGACGCAGCGGGCCACACCTTAATCCGGCGCCGCTGGATGGCAAACCGCCATGGGAACGCGGTGCGGCGCCGCTGGGCCGGGGAGCAGTCAAACCCACGCGGTCCCCATTGCGAACCGCACAACCAGCGAATCGGCGCGGACGGCGCGGAAGATCCTGCCATGAAAAGTATGGTGAAGCTACGGACCGAAAAACCAGGTTGCGATAACAGGGCCACGCCCGATGAATGTTACCACCGCCAATAGTCCCGCCAGCCTCCAAGGGGGGCCGCGCGATAACATTTTATTTTTCATGACCGATCAACAGCACGCGGATTGTTTATCTTTCCGCGGCCATCCCATTGTCAAGACGCCGAACTTGGACCAGTTGGCCGCGCGGGGCGCATATTTCAACCATATGTACACGTGCAGCGCCATCTGCGCACCCAGCCGCACGTCATTCCATACCGGTGCCTACCTGCGCACACACGGCCACTATTTCAACGATGGGGATCTGCGGCAGGCCCTGCCATCGCTGCCCGCCGTGCTGCAGGCCCATGGCTACCTCACGGCCCAATGCGGTAAACTGCACCTGCCCCAGGCTCTGGCCAGACATTATCAGCGGCTTTGGGATATGCCGGCCTATCAACGTGATCTGGCCGCGGCCGGCCTCCAGCCGGATGCGGTGGACAACCGAACCAAAAAAGAGTTCTATTCCTTCCGGTCGGAGCTGCCGGAAGAATGGTCGCCCGAAGTCTGGACCGCGAACCGCGCGATTCAATTCATTGGCTCAGCCGAAGCGCGATCACGCCCCTGGTTTCTGTGGTGCAGTTTTGAGCGGCCCCACGCCCCGCATAGTCCGCCCAAAACCTTCGATGATCTGTATCCTCCCGAAGCGGTGCCTGTGGACTGGAAGGCGTACGAGCAGTTTGAGTGCAGCCGGCTGCAAAATCGTCCGATGCTCGAGGATTTCTGGAAAATCGGGGCGGTGCGGCACGATGTGCGCGTCTTCCAGAAGGCGGTGTGCCGGTATCTGGCTTTGATTACTTTGATCGATCGGGAAATAGGCCGCGTGCTGGCCGCGCTTCAGACCCACGGGTTCGCGGACCAGACGATTGTTATCTTCACCTCCGACCACGGCGACTGGGCCGGCCATTACGGCCAACTCGGCAAGAACCTTCCGGGATACGATGATCTGATCCGGATTCCCTTTATCTACCGCGACCCCCGGCGCCCCGACGATGCCGGACGCGTGGTCGAAGGCATGTTCCAGAGTGTTGACCTGATGCCCACCCTGCTGGAGCGCCTGCACCTCGAAGTTCCGCCCACTTGCCAGGGGGTTGGTTTTCTCTCCGCGCTGGATGGCTGGCCCGGCGCGGGGCGCGACTATGTATTTGCCGAGACTGCCGTATGCAAAACGATTCGCTCCCCCCAATGGAAGCTGAATTTCTTCGCCCGCCACCCCTCGCGCGGACAGCTGTTCCGTATGGGGCCGAGGCCCGATGAAACAAACAACCTGTGGGATGATCACACCTATGCGGAGGTTAAGGCTCAATTGATGCAGGAGCTTGCCGCCTGGATGGTCCGCGGCGAACAGCCCGGATCCATGTGCAGCACCTGGGAGACGCACCCGGAAACGCGCTGGTACCGCTGGCTGGCCCAGCAGCCCGGCGAGTGTGCGGTGGCGAACCCGCCACCCAACCGGTGCGGGTTCGGCTAAAGGAAAGACGGATTTTGCCAAAGACGGCTTGGCTCGGGGCGAGGATGATACGCTTTGAACGTGGGCCGCTGTTGTCCTGCTTCAGTCGGAAATGGAGGAACGGGCTATCGGCGTAAAGGATAGGATGGTGCCGATAGGGAGCTCGTTATGTCCACCGAACGACGTCATTACGGCGGGGCGGAAAAGCTGGCCATCCTGCGGGAGTACCTGCTGGAGAAAGTGCCGCGGTCAGAGGTCTGCCAGAAGCACGGCCTGGCCCCCAGCCTGTTCTACCAGTGGCAGAAGCAGCTCTTCGAGGAAGGGGCCGCGGTCTTTGAATCCAAGGCCGCCAGCACTCGGCAGCAGCAGGCCGAAGCGCAGCGGCTCGCCGCCGTGGAGGCCAAGTTGCAGCAGAAGAACGAGGTGCTGGCCGAACTGATGGGCGAGCACGTGGCGCTGAAAAAAAAGCTTGGCCTGATCTGAACGGCCGGTGGACCGCCCACGACGTCCGCGATCAGGTCATCGACTTCGTGCATCACTGGGCGGCGCGGACCGAACTGCCGGTCGGGCGCTTGATCCGGTGGCTGGGCCTGGGGGCCAGCAAATTTTATTCCTGGCAGGACCGGTTCGGCAAAGTCAACGAGCACAACGCATGGATACCACGGGATCATTGGCTGGACGAACCAGAGAAGCAGGCGATCCTCGACTTCGAGGCCCGCTATCCCCTGGAAGGCTACCGCCGGCTGGCGTGCATGATGCTGGACGCCGCCGTGGTCGCCGTGAGCCCCTCCAGTGTCTACCGGGTGCTCCGGCAGGCCGGCCGAATCGGCGCCTTCCGGGGCCGGCCCAGCCGCAAGGGCACCGGCTTTCAACAGCCGCTACGGGCCCACGAGCACTGGCACGTGGATATCTCGTATCTCAATATCGCCGGCACCTTCTATTACCTCTGCCGCGTCCTGGACGGGATGAGCCGGTTTATCGCCCACTGGGATATTCATACGTCGATGACAGAGAAACAAATCGAGATCATCCTTCAACAGGCGCGGGAGCAGTTCCCCCAGGTCCGGCCGCGGATCATCTCCGACAACGGGCCGCAGTTCATCGCCCGGGATTTCCAGCAGTTCATCCGCCTGCCAGGCATGACCCACGTGCGGATCAGCCCCCATTATCCCCAGAGCAACGGCAAGTTGGAACGCTGGCACCAAAGCCTCAAGGTCGAGTGTATTCGCCCGAAAACCCCGCTGTCGCTGGAGGACGCTCGCCGCGGGGTTACCACCTATGTCGAACACTACAACCCGGTGCGGCTGCACAGCGCCATCGGCTATGTGACGCCGGCCGACAAGCTGGCCGGGCGGGAGCCGGAAATCTTCGCGGCACGGGATCGCAAACTGGCCGCGGCCCGCGCGCACAGGCGGCAGCGCCGCGCGGCCGTGGCCCCCGTGATCCCCTGTGGGCCGGAACCGCGGGATTGCGGGGCAGCGGCCCGGCGCGGATAATATTGACGGCCGGTGAAACGGAAGCGAGTTCCGGGGGCGTCCGACTCGCCAGGGATAACCGGTCGGGTGTGCGACGAATCAACGTCGGTCAGGGCGGCCGGACGCCGCCCTCCGACCCCTTGATTCAGAGCACCTCCCCCATGCCTCAAAAAACGCAATGGTCCGATGCCCACAGTCCGTTAGGCACCAGGGCGGACTCTCTATTTCACGCTGAACCAGGACACTGTGATGCGCGGCCTCTGGAGCTCGTGGGAAGCTGGGCATCGCCAAAGGCTGGCCAACACCGCTCGCGGCTGCTGGTAAAAAACCGACCTTTTTTGAAGCAAAGAAGGCCTATGGTTCCGGTCGTTCGGTGGTAGGCTCAGCGTCTCAACCAGTGCTGGGACTACAAACACGCAGCGGATAACGAAGGAGGTTCCGGTGGAAAGCCAAATCACGAAACGCCGAAAAATTATCCGGGCAGGCCTGCTCGCGGTTGCGTCGGCCGCAGCGGTGTGGAGTCTGCCCGCGCCCGTCCAGGCCCTGCAATATGTGCACTCCGCTTATCCTTCGACCCCGCCCCCGACGCCCCAGCAGGTGGATCGCTTCAGTTCCGGCTATCTGACCATTCCGGTCCCGAACCTGGATCCATCGTATATCGGTCTGGATTACGATCTTTCAGGCGTCGGTTGGAATTACTTCACCAGCGTTCCCTATTACCGCGTTTCCAGTATGACCATGGTCACACCTTTAAGTTTCGCGGACGCCAAACATTACAACGGCCAATTCGCGCCCGGCACCGACGTTAACTTTGTCAGCGCCACCGGCACGCTGCTCACGACGACGGTTAGCGCCATGAACTTGTCCGTTGTAGTGCCAGGCTATACGACCGGCAGCGGGACCGATTTTGCCATCGGAACGCTTAGCGACGCCTTCACCGCCAATCAGAACGTCGCGGTCTATCGCCTGTTGGATGTGGCGTCGCAGAACTATATGGATATGCCAACAATTGTCTACGGCAGCGAAGCGAACGGTGTCGGGCCGACTATCGCCAATGGGCAAATAGTATCGACCGGCGAACCCATAAACGCCTTGTACAGCAGCACCACCATCCCCACGGACGCCTTCACTTATGAGGGCGGCGACTCGGGAAGCCCGTTATTTATTCCCTACACCGCGCCCGACGGCGCTACCGCGCTCACGCTCGTCGGCACTGCCTGGTTTACGGCCATCGGCGCGAACAGTTGGCTGCCGCAGCCAGGTTATACGGACTTCTTGGGGAATCACATCCCCGCCTATAACCCCGTCCCCGCCGTTAACAACGTCCTTAAAGCCACCGGCTACGCGCTCCTGTGGACGATTTATGACAATCCCTCCGATGCCTCCAACACCGCCCCCGGCTGGACCGGCGCGGCGGGTACGGGCGACTTTTCCAACGTCGCCAACTGGAGCAACGCCGCGGTTCCTGACAGCCTGCCTGTGCTATGGAACGCCGATACCGCCAACGGCCAGACCCATATCGACTTGGGGTCGGCTGACGTTTCGCTGCGCGGGATGTTATTTAAAGCGTCGCTGTCCACCGCCGGTTTCACCATTTCTGGAACCGGCGTCCTGAACCTTGACTATACCGGCATTCGCAATGAATCATCGGCTACGCAAACCTTCAATATTCCCATCACCCTCTTGGATTCGCAGAATTGGGAGGCCGCCAACGGCAACCTGGTGTTCAACGGCGCCATTGACACGGGTGCCGGCACGGGCGCCGCCGGCAGCGGTAACCTGCTGGTGATTGCGGGTGACGACAACACCACGATCAACGGCATCATTTCCGATAACGGCCTGCTGGCGAAGGACGGCACGGGAACCTTGACGCTGAATGCCGCGAATACCTACACCGGCGCCACGATTATTCATAATGGCACGCTGCGCCTGGGGGCGGGCGGAAGCCTGCCGGCGCTTACGCCGGTGACGTTCATTGCGGGCAATACCGCCGCCACGTTGGATCTCGATGGCGTCAACCAGACGGTTGGTGAAATCAGCTCCCAATATGGCGGCATCGGCAACATTCTTTTGGGCGGGGCCACTTTGACGGTGGACAGCACCGATAATGGCAGCGATGTCTATTCGGGCACGATTCAGCAGAGCGGATCGGTAGTCAAAACGGACGCCGGCACGTGGACGCTGACCGGTACGGACAGCCATGCGGGAACGACGGAAATTGACGGTGGCGCGGTGCGTTTCGCCAGCGCTGCGGCGATGTCGCCGAATGCCAGCCTGATCTTAGCCGGCGGCGTGGCCGAGCTTGGGGCCGGCGATTTCACCGAAGCCCTGGGGACCGGACCCGGCGAAGTGCAATTCAGCGGCAGCGGCGGTTTTAGCGCTTATGGCGCGAATCGGAATGTCAACCTTGGCGGCGCGGGGGCCATGCTTACCTGGGGCGTAACTTCACATTTTCTGGCCGGCGGGGAAAGCCTGGTTTTCTCCAACGTCAACTCCAACGCCACCTTGACTTTCGTTAATCCGCTGGATTTCAATGGCGGTTCGCAAACCATTCTGGTGTCCGGCGGCAGTGCGCCTGTTGATGCGATTCTCAGCGGAACTTTAACCAACGGCGGCTTGATCAAGAACGGCGCCGGCAGCCTGGAACTGACGGGAAATAATACGTATGCCGGGGCCACCCAGGTAAATGCCGGTTCGTTGCTTATTGCCGCCCCCAACGCCTTGGGCAGCGGCAATTTAAATCTCGATGGTGGTGTGCTGGTTTTAGGGGTGGGCGATTTTGCCGAATCCCTGGGCCCCGGCCCCGGACAAGTGCAGATCAGCAATAATGGCGGTTTTGCCGCGTACGGGACGGACCGCACGGTTAACATCGGCGGCAGCGGCGCCCAGCTCACGTGGGGCGTCGGCGGATTCGATGGCCTGGCTTTAGGCTCTAAAAGCGACAATGCCACGCTGGATTTTCAAAATCCGATAAATCTAAATCTCCCGGCCTCCAGTGAGTTTCGGAACATCAATATTTATCCCGGTGCCGCAGCCATCGATGGCGACATCAGCAATGCGATCAGCGGTACCGGTGGTTTGGTCATTGGCGGGGGCGTAGGCGGCGGCAGCTACGGAACCCTTGAACTTAGCGGCAACAACACCTACACCGGCAACACCGAAATCACCACAGCGGACGTCCTGCTATCCTCTTCCGGCGCCTTGCCGGCCGGCAATCTGATCCTCGCCGATGGGGTGCTGGTGTTGGGCGCGGGGGATTTCACCCGCGCCTTGGGAACCGGCGCGGGGCAGGTGCAATTCGAGGGCAATGGCGGCAGCGGCTTCGCGGCCTACGGCGCGAACCGCAACGTGAATCTGGGCGGCGCCGGCGCCACGGTGTCGTGGGGACAGGGTGGTTTCATTTCCCAAGGCCCTCTGAAGCTCTCCGCCAACGTCAGTAACGCCACAGTGAATTTTCAAAATCCGATCAATTTTACCGATAACTTCGCGAATATTGAGGTCTACGACGGCAGCGCCCCGATTGACGCCATCTTAAGCGGCACGCTTAGCAACGGAGGCTTCTGGATGAGTGGCGCCGGCACCCTGGAGCTGACCGGCAACAACACATATACCGGCGAGACACGCGTTAACAGCGGCGTGTTGTTAATCGGCGCAGCCAATGCTCTCGGCAGCGGCAATTTATCCCTCAACGGCGGCGTACTTATGCTGGGGGCCGGTGATTTCACGCGTCCCCTGGGCCCAGGCGCTGGGCAAGTGCAATTATGGTACGCCAGCGGTTTTGCCGCTTATGGAGCGAATCGCATCGTCAACTTAGGCGGCGCCAGCACGCCCGCCACCGTGATCTTAGGACAAGCGTATGCCGATATCTCCACCCTCGTGCTTTCCGCCTCCAGCGCCAATGCCACGGTGATCTTAGAGAATAATCTTGACCTCAGCGATAGCGGTGCCCTCCAGCAGGTCATCCAAGTCAATCGCGGCAGCGCCGCGGTGGATGCTGAATTGACCGGTTGGATTAACGGATCCCGGCATGGCATCACCAAAACCGGACCGGGCATTCTGGAAATCGGCGTTCCATCCATGACCTATAGCTGGAGCGGCCCCACCATCATCACCGCCGGCACGCTGGAATTCGGCGGCGCTACGTATCAGTTGACCGGCGGCATCGTGGATGATTCGGTTTTAACATTCGCCCAAACCTTCGATAGCAGCCTGCCCGGCGCCATCTCCGGCACCGGCGCCGTCACGCAGGCCGGCTCGGCCACTCTAACCCTTTCCGCCGCCAACACCTATACCGGGGCGACTACAGTGGCCTCCGGCATACTGACCCTGGCCCCCAGCGGCTCGCTGGACAACACCAACATCACCATTGACGCCGGAGCCACCTTGAATGGTTCCGGCACGCTCAATTACAACCTCGTCAACGATAACCTCAATGGTTTGATTACCAACCAGGGCACGCTGGGCATTGCCGGCCTACACGCGGCGTTAAACATCAGCGGCGCCCAAACGCCGGGTGGACAGTATGTTCTGGTCGACGACACTGGAGGCAGCCTAACTGGCAGCCAGTTCGCCTCCGTGGCCAACCTGCCCGGCGGCTGGACCATCGACTACAGCGGCACGCCAAACAGCATCGTCCTCGTTCTGCCGCCCGGATTGACGTGGGACCCCGGTCACAATCATACCGGCAGCGATGGCCCTATCGGGGTCTGGGATACCTCTACCGCCAACTGGGCCACCGGCACGGGCGACGTTGGCTGGTCTAATGGCGACATCGCCGTCATCGGCAGCGGCGGCGCGGGTGGAACCATCACCATCGACGCCCCCGGCCTCAGCGCCGACGGCCTGATATTTAATTCCCTGACTTCAGGCCAATACACCATCGCCGCGAATGCCGGCGACACCTTAACGCTCACCGGCGTGGTCACGCTGAACAACGACGCCACGATCAGTGCCCCCATCACCGGAGGCGGAGGCGAGAATTTGATCATCACGGGGAGCCATACGCTTACCCTCGCCGATGATAACAGCGGCTTTTCCGGCAACACCATCGTCGAAAGCGGCGCCACCGTGAATTTTACACAGAGTGCAGCGTTGGGAACCGGCGGCACCATCACCATCGCCTCCGGCGGAGCGACCCTGCGATACGGCGCCAATTCCCTGACTCTGGCCAATAACCTGGCCTTGGCCGATAACGCCACGTTCAGCGCTGGGGGCTACACCCATGAAGTTTTTTCCGGCAGCATTACCGGCAACGCCGCGGCAGGCGGTACGTTTATGCTGACCCTGACCGGAACCAATGCCGGTTCCGAGGGCACGATCGGCGGCGTGATCGGCGACGGCGACGGCGGCCACGTAGCGCTAACCGTCAATAGCAACGGCCTCTGGACTCTTTCCGCCGTCAACACCTATTCCGGCGCCACCACCATCACCAGCGGCACACTGGAGTTTACCGGCGACACCTCCGGCCTGACCGGCGATGTGCTGGATAATTCCGCGTTGGCCTTCGCCCAAACGACCAACAGCAGCCTATCCGGCGTCCTTTCCGGCAGCGGCACGGTCACGGAGAACGGCGCCGCGGGAACCACGCTGACGCTTTCCGCCGCCGACACCTATTCCGGCACGACCACCATCACCGCCGGCACGCTGCAGTTCACCGGCGACACCTCGGGCTTGACCGGCAACATGATTGACAGCTCAGCGCTTGTTTTCGCCCAATACGTGAACAGCGCGTTCTCCGGCGCTATTTCCGGCAGCGGCAGCGTCACCCAGGCCGGTACGGCCACGCTGACACTTTCCGGCGCCAACCGCTACACCGGGGCGACCACCATCAGCGGCGGGGTGTTGCGCCTGGGGTCTTCTTCCGCTTTGCCGACCGCCAGCAACCTGGTGCTCGATGGCGGCGTATTGGAGCTTGGGGCCGGCGATTTCACCGAAGACCCGGGGACCGGCCCCGGCGCAGTGCAATTCACCGGCAGCGGCGGATTCAGCGCCTATAGCGCCTATGGGGCCACGACGCGCATCGTCAATCTCGGTGGCGCCGGGGCCACGGTCACCTGGGGCGCCGGCAATTTTGTTCCCGTCGGTGATGTTCTTGAACTTTCCTCCAGTACCGCCAATGCCACCGTGGATTTTCAGAACCCCATCGACTTCAACGGCAATACCGCCATCGTGCAGGTGGCTGAAGGGTTTAACCCGGCGGTAATCGATGCCCAACTTAGTGGTATATTAAGTGATGGTGGTTTGACCAAGACCGGCCCGGGCACATTGGAGCTTTCCGCCGCCAATACCTATACCGGCGTCACCACAGTTTCCGCGGGTACACTGAAGCTCAGCGGGGACACTTCAGGCTTAACGGGCGGCGTCGTGGACAACGCGGCGCTGGTATTTGCCCAGAGCGCCGACAGCAGCCTGCCCGGCGTCATCTCCGGCCGCGGAACCGTCACTGAAAACGGCGCCAGCGGAACCACCCTGACCCTTTCCGGCGCCAACACCTATACCGGCCCGACCACCATCACCAGCGGTACGCTGACCCTGGCCACCGGCGGTTCCTTGGCCAACAGCAACCTCACCATCGACGCCGGGGCGACCCTGAACGGGTCCGGCACACTGAACTACAACCTGGCCAACGACACCCACGATCTGATTACCGACAATGGCGCGCTGGGTATCGCCAATCTGAACCTGGCGATAAATGTCAGCGGCGTGCAGACACCGGGCAGTCAATATGTCGTAGCCGATTACGCCGGCGGAACCCTGACCGGAACCCAATTCGCTTCCGTGACGAACCTGCCGGGTGATGAGACGATTACTTATACCGGCACCGTGCAGAATCCCAATAGTATTGTGCTGTCTGTATTGCCGCAGTTGGTTTGGGATCCCAGTCAGAATCATGTCGGCGGCGACGGCCCCGGCAACTGGGACACCTCCACCGCCGATTGGGCCACCGGCCGCAGCGACCTGGTTTGGCCGGTCGGGCAGATCGCCTCCATCGGCGCCGGCGGAACCGGCGCCACCATTACCATCGACGCTCCCGGCGTCAGTGCTGGCGGCCTGACTTTTAACGCTTTAATGAATGGCCAATACACCCTTGCTGCCGCCGGCGGCGGCGATGGCCTGACCCTCAGTGGAACCGTCACGTTGAATAACGACGCCACCATCAGCGCTCCCCTTGTCGGCACCGGGGGGCTGGGGTTGCAGATCACGGGAACGCATACGCTGACGCTCTCCGGTGATAACAGCGGCTTCTCCGGCGGCGTCACCATTGAAGGTGGGGCCACCGTGCGGTTTCAGAACACGCTCTCCGGTAATTCGAACTTCGGCACCGGCGGAATCTACATCGACGGTGGCACGCTGCAATATGGCGCCGCGGTAACCGTCGCCAACAGCCTGACGGTGGAAGGCGATAACAGCACCATTGATGTGCATGGTAACGCCGGAACCTGGTCGGGTGCCATCACCACTTACGTTTATCCCCTGACCCTGACTGATTCCGCAGGGGGGGGGGCGTTGACCTTGACGGGTGTGGAAACATTTGGTTTTTCCCCTACGCAGAACCTCCTGGTGGATAATTTAGACTTAGTTTTCGACCAATCCACCAGCGACACGCTTCGCGGCGCCATCTCCGGCAGCGGCAGCCTGACCCAGGCCGGCCCGGCCACGCTGACTTTGGGCGGCGCCAATACCTATACCGGCGCCACCACTGTTGCCTCCGGCACGCTGACCCTGGCCGCCGGCGGCTCTCTTGGCAACAGCAATATCACCATCGACACCGGGGCGACGCTGAATGGTTCCGGCACGCTGAATTACAACATTATTAACACCACGCACGATTTAATCACCGCCAATGGCACGCTGGATATCACCAATCTAAAGCTGACGGTAAATCCCGGCGCTGTGCAGACGCCGGGCGCGCAATATGTCGTAGCCGATTACGCCGGCGGATCCCTTACCGGAACCCAATTCGCCTCCGTCAGCGCTCCCGGCGGATGGACGATCAACTACGGCTCGCTGGACCCTGGCAATATTGTCGTCGTTCTGCCGCCGGGACTGACTTGGGATCCGCTCCACAATCATACCGGCAGCGATGGCCCTATCGGGGTCTGGGATACCTCTACCGCCAACTGGGCCACCGGCACGGGCGACGTTGGCTGGTCTAATGGCGACATCGCCGTCATCGGCAGCGGCGG
>JAJYFE010000100.1 GCA_021785435.1 Planctomycetota bacterium | reverse complement strand
GATCTATCGGGCCATCGAAGTCCCGCAGACGGTGGCGCAAGCCGCGCTGGACGTGTTGCAAATGTGCCAGGCCCTGCGCGAAAAGGTCAAGCCCGCTCTGGCTTCGGATCTGCATATTGCCGCTATTTTGGCGTGGGCGGCAGTGGAGGCGTCCGTCTTGAACATCCTGGCGAATGTACCGCTGCTGGCGGATCCGCAACTCAAAGAGCAATGGGACAGGCAGGCCGCCGCGTACCGACTACAAGCCCACGCCGGGCTTGATCCGTGGCGACCCGACGGGGCATCACCGGCGCCGCCGCCGTGACCGACCCTGCCGAGTTCCATTTACATCAGAAACACCGCGGCCGCAATCACCGTGGTCCAGAGGCCGTTCTTATCGCCTGCGGCGGTCTGCACGATATTGCGGGTGCGGACAATGTTGCCGCTCATCCGGTAAATTTCCTTGCGTTCATCATAGTTGCGCTGCGGATCAAACTCAATGCCCAGCGTGGTGGCAAGCATGGTGGCGGCCATATCTTCCACATAGTCGCCGATTTTTTCCTCGGTCATGCCGAAGCCTTCGTGGCGCGAAATGTAGCCGTATTGTTCGCGGATCGGCATGGCCACGCCAATGCCGGCGCAAAGCTGGCGGTTGGGCTCATCGCTGCTAGACTCACTGATGACGCCGAAGGCGACCTGGCCCGGTAGCAGAAGGCGGATGCCTTCGCTGACAGTAATGGTTTTGCAGCGCGGTGGGACAATACCGGACACCTGCACCAGATTAAATTTTTCAATGCCGGCGTGGCGAAATGCCAACTCCTGGGATTGGGGACGATACTTGTGCCGCCCCACCCCCTTGGTGAAAAAGACGCGGGTGGGAATTGGCGCCATCCATTCGTGGGCCATGCCAGTAGCTCCTGTGCCGCAACCACTAACTCGTCGTTATCTTAACCCGAGGTCGCTTCGCTTTTGTCATACCTGGGGGGCGGCGTTACGGCCCGCAGACCGCGCTATGCCTACTGTTGTTCCACCGCGGCCAATGCCCCGGGGCTGGTCAGCCCCAGCGACGGATACCCGGCCGGCCAGAGACTGAAGAACACGGCGGTGGCGTGAGTATAGGCATCATAGCTGAAAGTCAAACCGGTATACATCTGCGGGAGTTTCCGTACGATGGTCAGGGTGGAAGTAATGTTCTGGCCCAGGGAAAAGTCGTAACTTTCACCCACATAGAAGGAATATTTGCGCGTCAGGCGGTAGCTGACCATGGTCATCCATTGATCGGTATTCAGGGCATGGATATAGCTGTTGCCCAGGTAATAGCTAAGGCTCGGCGACTGGTCCACCAGCACGCCGCCGGAAAGCTCCTCCAATGTAGCCTGATCGACATTATAACTCTCGTCCCCCAGCAGGCTGACATTGGCGCCGGCCCGCCAGGCAAAATTGCCGTTGATGCTGTCGCTGACCTGGCTTAGTTCGGGCTGGCTGAAATCGTAGTAGCCCATGATGGGCGCCCCGAAATCACTGGTGGAAAAGGGGGAACCGGCATACTGCGGATTCGCCGGGTTGAACGGCCCGGTCGTGGATTTATGCCAGAACATATCCGCGGCCACATTCAGGGTGATCCAGTTAATGATCTGCTGTTGGCCCGGAGCACCGCGCTTGGTCTGAAAGATCTGGTGCAGCGCGAACTGGGCGCCGCTGGCGTCGGTGATGCCTTCCACGTTGCGGTCAAAGGGTTGCAAATAACCTTCCTGCATGTCCGTGCCGGCGAAAAACAGGTCCACTTCCGGCTGGACAATATGGCGCAGGCCGTGCACGTCAAAAAACCGGGAATGCACATGCGGGTAGACGCGCCAAAAGGTGATGGTGGATCGAAACCCGGTATCGCCCCAGAGGCGGGTCGTGTTACCGCTGGTTTGGTTGTTCGTTACCGGGAAAGAGGTATCCCAATAGGTGACGCGTCCCGTAACAAAGGGAACAAACTGAATGGGGCCGGCGGCCAGCGGTAAGTCCAGCTCCTGGCGGGAGTCGCCCCGCGCGAGGTTGCGGTCCGTCCAGCCATTATTCAAATAATAAGCGGCAAAAGTTTCATTGGGATTCATCCCCGGAAAATTGAGCTGCAGCCCACGTACCGCGGGCGTTTGCTCACTGAAGCGGTCGTTGATCAGGCCGGAACTGTTGTCGCTGTACCAGGTAAACAGGCCGAGCAGTTTGTCGCCGATGCGCCGATAATGAACCTCCGGGTAGCGCTGCACGGAAAACTCATTATCTTCCAGATCGGCGTTGGCCACGAAATTGTTGAGATTCCATTGGCCCAGGACGGTGAAGGCCTCGGTGTCATGCTGCTGCTCAAGATAGACGGAAGTTTGCTGCTGCGGCGCCGTGGCGTACTGGTTCCAGAAATATTGCTCCAGGAAATTCGGATCGGAAATATAGGAACCTTCGACCGCCAGGGTCCACTCCCGGGAAAGCCGTTGCATATGTCGCACCGACACCCAGCCGCGATCATGCGTAAGCAGCGGCAAATTATCGCGATTGGCGCCTAAATTGTCAGTGCCATGGTCGTATATGAAGAAGCTGTGCCAGTCACCGATGGCGGCCGGCTGGTGGTACCGGCCATCCAGCCCGACGCCGACCCCGCGCCGCGAGAAATAATCGAAGGTCAAACCGGCGCGGAGCTTTTTGGGCCGAGTCAGGCCGGTCAGTTCAAACGGATCCCAAACCGTGCGGACGCTGGCGCCGTAGATACCCGAGTAACCGACGGAAATTTTCCGTAGTGGTGTGCTGGGTTGCGTGGTGGTACCGGCGAGATACGGCCAGTAGAACACCGGCAGCCCCATGAAATTCACTGTCGTGTTGCGCGCGGTGTAAGCCCAGACCCGCCGGCGCGGTGCGCCGGGCGCCGCGCCGGCGGGACCGGAAAGGCTGCGCAGCGTCATCGCCGAAGCGCCGATGTAATAATGCGGGGTGTGAAAGGCATCGGTGGACAATTGGACCGAACGGGCTGCGAATTGATTCTGCGCCAACTGCAGAATTTTTTCCGCGCGCAGGTACAGCGGCGACCGGGTTTTTACGTCGACGGTGTTCAGCACCGCATGGAGCATAATGGCTCGATTGGTGGTGAAGTCGTAATAAACCTGCGCGGCGTGCACCGTCTGATTGCCGTAGGTTATTGTCACGTCGCCGTCCAGGTAAACTCCCTGCACCTTCTGGGAAAGGCCGGCCCCCGCCGGAGGCGCCGCGCCGGTCGTGTGTGCCGGGCTGAAGAGGACCGCGTTATCGGCCCGCAATTCCAGAGGATGTCGTCCGTCGGCGGCTTGGCGAAGCAGGAAAAACTCACCTTCCACGACGGTAACCTGCTGGCGACCAATCCGCCGAAAAACCAGTTTGTTGCCGGTGGCGAAAACGGTGGGCAGGGGGCGGTGCGGTACCTTGGCCGCGGCGTGCCGCGGCGCCGGGGCCGGCGCTGGCGCCGCGAGAACCTGATTATTCGCGCCACGGGCGATCCAGCCGCGGCTCAGGGCATCTTCAATCGGTTGGATAACAATCGTGGGGATATACGCGATGGCGTGCGGACGTTGGGCGGCACGCCGCATCAGTTGTCGGCCGCGGCGCACGAGCGACGCCGCCGATTCCACGCGGGCTACCGGAGCTCCGCCTGCCAGCCGGACCGCGGCGTTGATGCGCGTGCTGACCAGCATGTGTGGGGCGGTGGTGACCGCGGCTCCGGCGGCGCCTTCCCGCACCACCACCTGGCCCCGCAGGTAAATGGTGACGCGATAAAGATGCTGGTCCGGCGCGCCCAGCGGCTGAAGCCAGACCGCCGCCGCATCTGCGTTGAGGCGGCGATAACCGACACTGATGCGCACCTGGCCGCGCAGCAGCAAGTGTTGCGTGCCGTCCGCGGATACCCAGGTGTAGGTGCGGGCCGCGGACAGCGTCAGCGGAACATCGATGCTGTGGTGCGGGCGAAGCACCGGGAAAATGGTGGGCGTCAAGGCGGCCGGTGCCAGCCGTGGCGGCAAAGCCAGTCCCAGCCCGGCGGTCAGAACCACCGTCGCGGCGCAGCGCCGCGGTGGAATCCAACTGCGGCCCGCGCCGCGACGCCGCCGTGCGGCCCGCGCAAAAATGGTTTGGAAAACGGCCATAGGCCTATGGATGATAACCCGCCGTGGGGCGGGTGAGAAGCGCGGAGTAAGCGGATATAATAAAACGGTATGAATAAACTCAAGTCCCAGTCCTTGGAAGAGCTGGCCCGCCAAAAGGGTCCTTACGCCCCGGAGGTCTTTGACTTTGTGCGGCAGGGGCTGGCTTTCACCGTCAATCGCGTCCAGGCGGCGCCTCCTCCCGCCCATCGTGAACCGCGACACATTTCGGGCCGCGAATTATCCCTGGGTCTGCGTGATTACGCGATCAAACGTTACGGACTTCTGGCGCGGGCCGTACTGGCCCACTGGAACGTGTTTGGCACCAAAGATTTCGGGCGGATCGTCTTCACGATGGTGGAACACGGCCTGCTGCAAAAAACGGCGCAGGACAGCATTCATGATTTTGACAATGTATTCGATTTCGAACGAGCCTTCGAGCCGCCGCCGCGGCCGGTTCCCCCGGTCAACGCGGTGTTCGATTGGAAGCGGGATTTTCGGTGAATCCGCCGCCGTTTGCCAATTACTCCTCCCGTCCCCCACGACCTCCTGGCGCCTGCAGGTGATAAGAACTTTCCCGGTCCCGGGGGCGCCGGAGGCGGCTGAACACCCGGGCCGCGTGGGGCTATGCCAGCTGCGTGTCTCCATAGCCCGGAGGCCGCCAGGGGCGACTAAACTGCAACGACAGGTCTTGGGCGCCTGCGAAAGCCCATAACCCCGCTCGAACGCTGGGGGTGCGCAGCGCGGAGGTGGCCGGGGCCGACACAGCGCCAGCGCCCAGGCCGTTGGGGCGAGGCGACGTCTCGCGCCTCCGAGTTTACAACCGCCGGCCGACAGGATAACGTGGGGCCGATTGAACCGTGCGGAGATGGACATATGAACATCGCGGTGCTCGGTGGCGCGGGCTATATTGGCTCGCATGCGGTTAAATTGCTGGCCGAGCGCGGCCATCGGGTTACTGCCGTCGACAATCTGGTCAACGGTCATCGCGCCGCCGTGGATGCCGCATCCCGGCTGGTCGTGCTGGACGCCGGGGACACCGCCGGTCTGACTGCGGTGCTGAAGGCGGAAAAAATCGAAGCAGTCATGCATTTCGCCGCCAGCGCTTACGTGGGGGAAAGTGTGCGGAATCCACGGCTTTACTACCGGAACAACGTGGCGAACACCGTGCGGGTGTTGGATGCCATGCATCTGGCGGGCGTGAGTCGACTGGTGTTTTCCAGCACCTGCGCGACCTACGGCGAGCCGGGAAAAGTGCCCATCACGGAAGAGGCGCCCCAGCATCCCATCAGCCCCTATGGCCGGTCCAAACACATGGTCGAGCAGATGCTGCTCGATACGGCCCGGGCGGAAAACCTGGCCTTCGCCGCCCCGCGTTACTTCAACGTGGCGGGTGCCGCTCTGGATGGGACCCTCGGCGAAGACCATCGCCCCGAAACGCACCTGATTCCCATCGCGCTGCAGACGGCGCTTGGCCAGCACGAGCAGGTCGACATTTATGGCGCTGATTATCCCACGCCGGACGGCACCTGCGTCCGCGACTACATCCACGTCTGGGACCTGGTCGAGGCGCACCTGGTGTTGCTGGAAAATCTGCAGCCCGGCCGGGGCTTGTTTTATAATTTGGGGGTGGGGCGGGGCTATTCCGTGCGGGAGATCATCGACGCGTGTCATCGGGTGACGGGGCGAAACATCCCCACCCGGCTCGTTGCCCGCCGGCCCGGCGATCCCCCGGTGCTCTACGCAGCCCCGGAACGCATGTTCAAGGATTTCGGTTGGAAGGCGAGAATTACGGAACTGGATTCAATTATCGCTTCCGCGTGGCGCTGGCTGCGGAATCATCCGCGAGGCTACCAGTAAGCGGAAAAGTAACGGGTGCGCCCACGCGGAGGCCGCCGGCGCGCAGTCCAAGGTCGTGGTGAATTCGCCGCGGGAGACCGAAATACCCCCTCGGCTCCGCGGCGCCTGGGCGCCATGTCAAGCCGGGGGCCGGGGAGCGGCAAAACTTTCTTTTGACAGTATTTATCGATAGTCTATAATCGGCTGCCACCGGGGGTAGAGGAAAAAGGCCGCCGACACCGGGCAGCATCATCCGGCTTGGGTGTCTGCGGCGCTGGAAGATGCGGGTTGCCCCGGCTTCGGCCAGTTGGCTGCACCAGCCGCGGCATCCGATCATGTGAAACAGCGCGGAGGTTCCTATGGCGGGTCAATGGTCGGGATGGCGGAAACCAGGGGACTTGCTGCTGCGGCAGACGGCCGCAGGTGAACACGGCGTGCCGCGAATACTTGGCGCGGCGCGGCGCCGTGGAGCGGGCCTGGTGCTCGCAATGGTTTTACTCGCGTGGATCGGCTATGGGCGCACAACGCCGGTGCAGGCTCAAACACCGCCGGCTGCGGCAGCGCCGGCACCGTTGGTCAATCAAGCCGATCTGTTCCTGCACTATTCGCTGTTGGGCGATCAAAGGCTGGCCCATGATTATGGGCAGGCGATTCTGCGGACCAAGCCGGAGCCGGTGACGCTGTTACACGCTTTTGAGCAAGCCGCCAACGGTCGGCACATTTTTCAGATTTTGATCGACAACCAGCGCAACCAGACACTGCGCGCCGTCTCCGCCGCCATTGAGCACCTGCTGGTGCGCGGGCATCTCGCGGTAGCCCGCAACCCCCGGCGCATCAAGGCCGCCATCCTGGCGATGGATCACAGCCCCCGTGCGTTTGTCGTCTCCCGGCAACGGTTGACCGCGGCGGGTGAATTTGCGGCGCCCTTTTTTTTCCACTATCTCAACACCCCCGGCCATCGGGCGTTGGCGCCGTACATCATCCAGATGATGAGCAATATTGGTAAACCGTTGCTGAATCCCCTGGTCTGCGAACTGTCCACGCCGGTCGTGACGGAAAAAATTCAGATCGTCAACGTTCTGGGTAATATCGGTTACAAGCAGGCCCTGCCGTACCTGCTGCAGATTGTGCAAAGTTCGGCCTCCGGGCCGGACCTGAAAGCTGCCGCCCGTCTGGCCATCGCCAAGATCGATCCCCGCGGCCGGCTGTCACGGCGCAGCGCCGCGGCGCTGTATATGTGGCTGGCTTGGGGCTATTTTGATCAGGCGCCCGGGCTGACGGTTAATCATCCGGGTGAAGCGACGAATCCCGTCTGGTATTACGATCCGAAGGTGCAAAATGTCGCCGGCGCCATGGTTCCCACCCCCATCTGGAAGGACCTCGAGGCCATGCGCGCCTGCGAGGCGTCCTTGCGTCTGGATCCCAACAACGGCCAGGCCATCAGCCTCTGGTTGGCGGCGGATTTGCGGCGCGAGGTGGACCTGCCCGAAGGCGCCACGGACCCGACCCATCCCGCCACAGCGCCGCCGGCACATTACTACGCACTGGCCGCCGGCCCGGCTTATTTGAACCCGGCTTTGAGCATTGCCCTGCACACGCACAACAACCGCCTGATTTTAAAAGTTATTCGCGCCCTCGAGCAGACCGGCGGAGTGCACGGTTTAATCGGTGATGGCCGTGCCCCCACCCCCCTGATCCAGGCCATGTCCTGTCCTGATCCGCAGGTGCGTCTGCAGGCGGCGTTCGCTCTGGCCGCGGCGAATCCGCGGCATTCCTTTACCGGAGCGTACGAAGTGGTCCCGCTGCTGGCGGACGCGCTGGCCCAGACGGGTAAACCGACCGTGGTGCTGGTGGATCCGAATCCACAACGGCGTAATCACCTGGCCGGCGGATTGAGTCGGCGCTACCACATCGTCGCGACCGCCGGCCTGGCGCCGGCACTGGCCCGCAGCCGCCACGTTCCATATCTGGCGTTTCTGCTGATCACGGGGCGGCGGGCCGTCGGGCAGATGGAACGAATGCCAATGCTGGCGCCGCGGTTCACCTACACGCCTACATTGCTGCTGGCTCCTCCTGCGGCGGTCGGCGCGCTGCGCCTGCGCTATGTATCCGAAAAAACCTTCGCGGTTTTGCCCGTGGGGGCTCCCGCCTCCCTGATCGAACAGACCTATCAGCGCATTCTTAGGCGGGTAAAGGCGATGCCGCCGTCGGGGCGGCAATCGCTCCAAGACGCTCTGGAGGCGGCCCACCTGCTGAAACTGATCGCACTGAATCGCGCCTCCATCTACCGGGCCGATGCAGCCTTGCCGGCGCTGGGCCAGGTATTGCGCAGCGGCAACCGGAAGTTGGCGTGGGCTGCGGCGGATGTCCTGGGCCGGATGCAAAGCCCGCAAGCCCAGCAGTTGTTGGCCGCGGCCGCCCTGAGCGGAACCGGTTCGGCGGCCACCCGGGCGCACTGGTTCACCGATCTGGCCTGGTCGGCACGCAATATGGGCGATCATCTGAATCACGTCCAGATCCGCCGGCTCATCCACGTGGTTGCCCATGGGTCGGTTCCGACAGTGCGCATCGCCGCCGCGGAGGCCCTGGGCGCCTTGAATCTGCCCAGCAATCAGGCGTCTGTGCTGATTCGTGCGCAGATACGCTAGCCGGATCTGGGTGGGATGGAATTATCGAAGCGATACTACACCCGGCTCTTATTGAGCCGTACCGTTCGTCAAAGTAGAAGTGGCGTGCCGCCGCTTTTCTGGGCCAGATGCACGCTGGCTTGGTCTCTGGAATGCGTACTCCGTTTGGCCTGTAATGAGACATTTACTCTACGCGGCTGTTAATGGGATATCTGATTCGGCATTGTTGCCGGAAAACCAGCCTCTTTCCGCAGCTTACGCTTCCTATAATCTATCGCCAGCGGCCGTGTTGAGTATAAATGAAAAGGCGGCAGGTCTGGAGGCCTGCACCACAGACGCGCAGAGGCGGCCGATCGAACGATCAGTGCACGGCCTTCGGTATTGGAAACGCTTGCAGCGAACCCCAGCCTGGGCCATACGCGGCGCGACCTGACCGAATCGCGCGCTATGTAACCGTTCACGGGCCCAAGCTCGCCCCCGCGCTTACGCTTGGGGCTATGAGGTACCGCGGCCTTTGGTTCATGGCCCGGAAATCGCCGCGGGCGACTAAACTGCGGCGACGGGTGAGGGCGGACGAACTGCCATAGCCCGTGAACGGTTACCGCGTTCTTTTCTGGCCGGTCGGAAGCTATCTTGTCATCTACCCCACCACCAAAGATTGGGTCAAGATGGTGGCGGTCGCTCATGGGATGCGGGATTTTCCAGTGTTGTTGCGGCGGCAATAACGCGACGGACCGGAGACGCCCGCCCGCACAGTGTACAGGCTCAGATTCGGGGACGAAGCCTTGGTTGGAGGCGCGGAACCATCTCCGGGTCGATGTTCCGCTGGGCGGCGTGGGGCCTTCGACAGCAGATTCATAATGCGTGATCGTCTGATCCATACTTGGAATGCCGGCGAACGTTATCTCGCCGAGGGCGAATATATGTTCGCCCGGCGGGCGCTGGAAACTGCGGAGGCTATGGCGTGGCGGCGGCGTGATGCGGCGGCGCTGGCCCGGCTTTATCTGCCCCTGTTGGAAGCGTGCCGCCAGCTGCGCCACCAGGCCTGCGCGGGCCACATCATTATTTCGCCGGTATTGCCTTCGCCCGCGCGGGCCCACCTGCTGCGGGCGGACGCGGGGACTTTCGTGGGCAGCGGACCGGAGGCGCTGGCCTGTGGTCGGCATCTGATCATTGCGGCCCGGAATGCGGGCGCCTCCGTCGAATTTCTGCTATTGCTGCGTCATGGATCCGTGGTGCGCCTATGTTCGCCGGCCGCGGCCACCTTTGCCGCCGGGCTTGCCGTGCGTTGGACCGTCAATGCCACAGCGCTGGCGGAATGGCAGGACGCGGGCGACCCGCTCGTGCCGCTGCCGCGAACGGGCGATATTGCACCAGACCGGCCGGAACATGCCTTGGCGGCCGAAGCGCTCCTGGTGGCATGGCAGGCCTTGGCCTTACGGTGGCTCCGGCGGCATGGTACGGCCACCGCGTCATGGGAAGAAATGGCCTTGCTGCGCCGTACGCGACAGATTGATCCAGCTTGTGAGCCCGTATTCATGCGTCTTATCGCGCTGGCGGAAGCTGCGGCACACTGACCGTGGAGCGGTTGCGCGGTAGCCCCGGGGTGCCAGTTTCCGGCCGGCCGTGACAGGCATTCCGGCGCACCAGGGTGCCGTGGCGTCTTCGGTTGAAGTGACCGCTGCGGTGTGCGTCCGCCACCTCGGCAAGGACGCCGCCCAGTCCGCCTCCAGCGCCGGGGCGCCGCCAAGGACTCCTGTGTCCCTGCGCCTTAAGAAAAATGGGCCAGCGACTCGCAACCTCCGCCTGCGGAATCCGACCGCACCCCCGTACTATCGACCGGTGGCCACGCCGGTACGGCCGTGCCCCCGCGACACGGTTCATTGTTTCTTGCGAATAGCATAGAATATCCAGTTGGGAGGTGACGATGGCCGAGCTTTCCATCAGGCCCATGCGGTGGTTCGTCACGCTGGCGATCCTGGCGGCGCTTATCTTCGGCGGCTGCCGGCACTTCAGCCGGCCCGTCCCGAATCCCTTGCGCACCTACCCGACCAGTGGCCGCGAACTGGTGCGTCGATATTTTTCGTTGATCGCGGCCGGTACTCCGGCCGACTTGCAGAAAACGCAGGCGTTGCTTTCCTGGCCGCTGCGCCGACGCTTCCGCAAGCAGGCGGCCGCATACCGGCAGCGGGTGGGCTTTCTGGACGATTATTTAAAGGGTCTGTTCGGGGCCAACTGGGGCGCCCATATGCGGGTGGTGGCGAATGAAACTGTCGGGGGGCCGGCCAGCGCTGTCCAGTGGCAGTACGTGGTGGCAGTGGGCACGGAAAAATTCCATGTGCGCATCGCGGTTCAGAATCATTTGCACCGGCCCGCACTAAGGGGACCACCACGGTTTGGGGTCGTGGCCATTCGGGAATTGCCATGGGCAGGCGGGGCGCGAGCCGAGCGGGCGGCCGGCGTGCGTTCGCTGCTATCCTTCGGTGGAATGGGTCGTTCCGGCGAACTACTGCAGGGCATTAGTGCCGCGTATGGTGGGGCGGGCCACGAAAAACCGTGGCAGATCAAGCAACGTTTATTGCCGATTGTGGAAAATCCGCAGGCCGGGGCGTTGCGCCAATGCGTGTACCAGCTCTGGCCGGTGCGCCATGATCCCACGGTTCGCGCGGTGCTTAAAAAAATCACCTCTGATCCACGTTACGCACCCGAGATTCAACAGGTGGCGCGGCAGGTTCTAGCCAGTCATGTCCCCAAGGCTATTCTGGTGGGCAATGGCGTGGTGAATACGCATTAACCGGAACGTTTTACCACCGAGATCCCAGAGACGTAAGGAGATATAAAAAATATTGCTCTGGCAACACGCGGTAGCATTCAAGAAATGCATAAGACCGGTGGAATTATTTTTTTCTCAATAACTTGTGCACGCCGTGGCCAAAGCTTCGGGGTAACCGCCCCATCATGGTTAGCAGGATGCAACCCGATTTCTATTTGGTCGCGGCGGAAGTAACATTCTGCTGCGGCCAATGTGGTGATGGCGGACCAATCGTACGGCGGCGGTCATGCAGCGATTTTTCTATAGCTCGCCCCTCGCGGGTTTTCTCGACGCCAGCGAAACCGACATTCTTGGCACCCTGGCGGCCCACAATGAGTTTCCGCTGCAGCCAGCCCAGCGCGACGCGTGGCTGGAAGAAATCCGGATTCTGAAGGCGGCCCTGGGAGTCTACCGCAATGCCGGCACGATTTACCTCGAATATTCGATTCCACGTCTGGGGCGGCGCATCGATGCAGTGGTGCTGATTGGATCGGCGATTTTCGTGCTGGAGTTCAAGGTCGGAGGGCGCGAATTTGCTGCTCATGCGATCGATCAGGTCTGGGATTACGCTCTGGATTTGAAGAATTTTCACGAGCCCAGCCATGAGGCTATTATCGCGCCGGTTCTTGTCGCGACCGAGGCTAAAGTAATCACGCCTCCGAAGGAAGTGCCCCTTCCACCAGACCACCTTTTCAAACCGTTTTGCAGCAACTCCCAGGCTCTGCCTGGGCTGCTGCGCACGGTGCTTAGGGTGGCCCAAGCGGAACAAATTGCCGCCGATAAATGGGCCGCCGGCCGCTACCATCCCACACCAACCATCGTCGAGGCCGCAATGGCCCTTTACAGCGGCCATGGGGTAACGGAGATTTCCCGCAGTGATGCCGCGGCGATCAATCTTGGCCGCACCGCGGAGGTCATCGGGCGGATCATTACCGACGCGCGCGACCGCCGACATAAGGCGATCTGCTTTGTCACCGGCGTTCCCGGCGCAGGCAAAACCCTCGTAGGTTTGAACATTGCCACCAAGTACATCGATAAAAATAACGACCTTTACAGCGTGTTTCTCTCCGGTAACGGCCCATTGGTGAATGTCCTGCGCGAAGCGCTGGCGCGCGACCAAGTTCGCCGTGGGCGGGAACGCGGCCAGTGCACCCGGAAGGGCCGAGCGCTCAGTGAAGTGAAAATGTTCATCCAGAATGTCCACAATTTCCGCGATGATTGTCTGAGCTCGCCGGATCGTCCCCCGCTCGAACACGTGGCCCTGTTTGACGAGGCGCAGCGGGCGTGGAATCGCGAACACACGTCAGATTTTATGCGGCGGAGAAGGAAGCGAACAAATTTCAACCGATCTGAGCCGGAATATCTCATTTCCTGCCTGGACCGGCACCAGGATTGGGCGGTTATCGTGTGCCTGGTTGGGGGTGGACAGGAGATTAACACCGGCGAGGCCGGCATCAGCGAGTGGATTGACTCGCTGGAGGCGGAATTTGCATCCTGGCATGTTTATATCTCCTCACGCTTGACCGACAGTGAATATGCCGCGGGCGGCGTCCTGGACCGCCTTCGGTCGCGCCCTAACGTGACCGTCAACGACGACCTACATCTGGCTGTCTCCATGCGCTCCTTCCGCGCGGAAAATGTATCGCTGTGGGTCAAGCAGATTCTCGACCTGGACACCGAGCCAGCCCGCCGAACGCTTACGCAGGTGGGCGGACGTTACCCCATTGCCCTGACCCGTGACCTAAACCGTGCAAAGACCTGGCTGCGGCATCATGCACGTGGCTCGGAGCGTTACGGCATTGTCGTGTCTTCCCGGGCCGAGCGGCTCAGGCCCTACGCGATTGACGTAAAATCGCCGATGGACCCGGTGCACTGGTTCCTTGATGGTAAAGAAGATGTGCGCTCCTCCTATTATCTGGAGGAGGTGGCTACGGAGTTCGATGTGCAGGGGCTGGAGCTGGACTGGGCTTGCGTGGCGTGGGATGGTGACTTCCGCCACACGGTCAGCGGCTGGGAATATTGGTCTTTTTGCGGCGACCGTTGGACCAGCATCCGTAAACCGGAACGACAGAGGTATCTAAAGAATGCCTATCGGGTCCTGCTTACGCGTGCCCGGCAAGGCATGGTGATCGTGGTTCCGGAAGGCGACCGCAGCGATCCGACGCGGCAATGCGGATACTATGATCCGACGTTTAACTATCTGCGTGAGATGGGGTTGGAGATGATTTAAGCTGTTGAGATGATCGAGCCACGGGTATTGCGTTCGGCACGTCGTGGCGTCACCCGGCTCGGGCTACAGCGGGGAAAGCATTGTGGCACTACAGACCGTCCCTGCCGCGATTAGCGCACGATCGCTCGGATCAGAGTGCGGAAAATATTCGGCAATGGTCACCTGCGATATGCGGGTTGTCCGCCACGGCACTTCCCATCCGCTATGCCCGTGGCCTCGGCGCATCCATGGCCGGCGAGGCTGGGGAATTCAGACCGGGTTACGTTCGCAGCGGCGGGCCGGAAAACGGAAGACGGGAAGTGAAGGCGGAGGGCGGAAACAAGGCGCAAGGGACCAACGACAATTTGGGATTTTGGATTGAGAAGGGACGGCACGCCGGGGTTCACGAATATTTTTGTGCCTTGCGGGCACCTGGAGGGCGGGAGCATCGCTTTGAAAATTGGGGGGGCAAGGGCGAGGGGAGGCGCCACCCCCGGCCGAGGTCACCCCGGCGACTCTTCGACGCGGGGGCGATGTGGTCCGCCGGGGTGACGGGGATTACGATTCACCACGGAAGGCGCAAAGCAGGCCGGGGCGTTCGTCGGATACTAAGGAACGAGGACGGAGTCTCGGTTAGAATAGCTACTGTGGTGCGCCGGAAACACCTTGACGTTATGAGCTCCCTGCGGCTCTTGAACATTCTGGCCCAAACGAGCCAATTATCCGCCGCACCACCGGGTCGCGCGCGGGCCGCTCATTGTAAGGGTTCGTCAGGGCCACCACCCCAGTTAAGAACCGCGGACACGCAGCCGAATTGGAGTCAGGCATGATCACGGGAGTTGAACTGATTGGGGATATCGACCGATGCGAGCCTCGCGAAAACGAACTGGCGATCTGGTGGCTGGGGCAACACAGTTTCGTCGTCAAAGCCGCGGGCCGGATTATTTACCTGGACCCATTTCTAAGCCCGCTGGCGGGACGGCGGGTTCCGCCGCTGCTGGAGCCGGGGCAAGTTCGCCACGCCGACGTGATCTGCGGCTCCCACGATCACGCTGACCACATCGATCGGCCGGCATGGCCGACGCTCGCAGCAGCATCGCCGCGGGCCAAATTCGTCGTGCCCAACTTGTTGCGGGTGAATCTGGCCGGCGCGTTAGGACTGGGCCTGGATCGCCTGATCGGAATGAATGATGGCCAAACCGTGCCGGTGAACGGGGTGCGCATCAGTGCGGTGGCCGCGGCACATGAGCGGCTCGAACCGGACCCGGCGACGGGAGAGCACCCCTGTCTAGGGTACGTCATCGAAATGGGTGGCTGGACGATCTATCATGCCGGCGATACCTGTCTATATGAGGGGATGCTCGAAAAACTGCGCTGCTGGCGGCACGACATCCTATTCTTGCCGATCAACGGTCGGGATGCAAAACGTTACGCGGCCGGCATCATCGGTAATTTGACCGGTCAGGAAGCCGCGGATCTGGCCGGTGCTCTCGCGCCGCGCTGGGTGATACCGGCCCATTACGAAATGTTTACCGGCAACACCGCCGATCCCAGGGAATTTGTGGCCATGTGCCGGGCCAAATACCCGGCGCTGCGGACGCACGTGTGCACGCACGGCCGGCGGTTGATTTTGCGAAAATGACTGAGCCAACGGTCCACTCGAAATGAGCTATTACGGTCAGATCAGCCCCGCCCGTTTGCGCAGAATCCATTCGGCGGTCAGCAGGGCAACCAGCAGAGCCAAGGCCAGCGGCTGATTCCAGAGGGCGTGGGATCGGCGCTGGACGGTTTGAATGCCGCGGTCCGGAATTAAAGCCGCCAGCGTGGCGGCTTGCGGCAACGGAATTACCTTTCCACCCGTGGCGCGGGCCAACCGGGTCAGGGCCAGTACGTCGGCGCGAAGGTTACGGAACTCCAGATTCGGCTGCGTGATTTGCAGCCGCAGGGGGGGTAAAGGCGCCGGCAAACGGCTGGCGGCGCTGAGGGTGTAATGTCCCGGCCGCCAGAGCGTCAGCGCGCCCGTATAACGCTGGCGTTGGCGCGGCTCCGGAACCAAGCTGACGCTTAGCGCCGGGCCGGGACCGCGCACCCGCAGCCGCACCTGGCGGGGCATTTGATCGGCCAGAGCGGCGCTGCCCACGCGCAGGGAGAGCGGGAAACGGTGTCCCACCAGGCCCTGTGGTGCGGCGCTGCGCAGGGTCAGGCCGAAGGCGGAGTGGGACGATTCACGGAAAACCCGCCCCCAAGCCAGCTGGCGGACTATTTGCAGCCAGTAGCTTTGGTACAACGGCGCGCCGTGGTAATAGCGCCAGCGCCAAGTGTCGTCAAAGGCGGCGAACATGGTTCGCCCCGCACCGTAGCGGCCAAAGACCAGCAGCGGCGCCGGGCGCCCATGGATCAGGTGAGCCGGGTTGTCCGCCAGCACCACCCCACCAGGCGCCACGCCGGCCACTGGCTCAAACCAGTACAGCGGCGACAGATGCCCCACCTGCCAGAGGCTCTTTCTGCGGCTGTCGAAAAACTGGAAGATCGGGCTGGCCCGCCCCGCAGCGGTCAAATGCAGGTGGAACGGTGCTGGCGGCGGAAACGCCAGGGCCGGATCGCCGGGGCGTCCCGGGCGCACCGGCAGCAAGGCCGCCAGGCGGGTGCCGCGATAAGCCCGGGGGGCGTCATCCGGTCCGGCGATCATTCCGAAGCCGCCCCCCGCTGCGCCGACAAAATGCAAAATAAGCTTCTCCTGCGCCTGGGAAAAATAGTTCGGATCCACATCGCCCAGCAGCAGCACGTCGTAGCGATCCAACTGTCGCGCCGTGTCCGGGAAACGCGCCATCGGTATATTGCCTTCCTGGGCGAAGCGGTTATCTGTGGAAAGCAGCAGGCAACCCAGCCGGGTGGTCGGCTCGCGCCTCAGATCCTGGCGCAGATAACGGTATTCCCAACGTGGGTAGCCGTCTACATATAATATATTAATTTTGGAGTTGACCACCGTGGTCCGCAGCAGCCCGGAGCGATTATCCCGGTAGGTGATCTCCCCCGGCAGCCTTGGCGTCCGCAGGAAAAGGCGATACCGGCCGGGATGACGGGGATGAAACATCAATTCCACCGGGACCCGCCCCCCCCCGGCCGGCAGGAGAAGGCTTCGGTCCGCGAGTGGTTCCAGCCGGCCGCCGCGCCGGGCCCGAAGCAGCTCCACTTGCACCCGCCGCGGCTCGGCGGAC
>JAJYFE010000224.1 GCA_021785435.1 Planctomycetota bacterium | reverse complement strand
GGCGTGCGAAGATTCCGGTTCGGCGTAAAGATGCTGGTCGTCCGACGGACCGCCACCCCCGGCAAAGTCTCCCAAGGCGACTCCTCAATCCGCCGTGGCCGATCCGCCTCCGTGCGGACCGGGGGCTATATATTGTAGCGGCTTGGCCGCGTTCGAATACAATACCGCCGCGCGGCGATGTTGTAAAAATCGACCGGCGCGGAAGTAGCCAACATGGACGCCGCCACCAACCCTGCCTTGCCCTGGGATGCGCTGCGGAACACGGAAGACCCCATTCCGTGGCCGGCGCTGCGCCGGTTCAGCCAAGCCCTGGCGATGACCCCGGCGCTTCTGCTGAAGCTGCTGGAGGCGATGTACGAACATGCGGGTTTTGCCGCGCATGGTCTGTTGACCTATGCGTGGAATTACGAGGGCCGCGGTCCGGAGCAGCTCAGCGAGCCGGTTCTGCGCGCGATGAGGATCAAGTTACGTTCGCAGCGGCGGGCGGGGCCCCGCCGGCTACATGGCCGCCGTTCGCGCACGCATCCCGGCTGTGCCGTGGTTTTGATTCACTCTTGAGCGATGCGTAGCCGGCGATGTCCCCATCGCCGATGCGAACGACCATATCATTATGCGGTGGCTCGACACCTCCGCGCGCCCGCGGCGACGGATGATAATCCGGTGGCCGGCCCCCCGTCGCCAACGCGCCACCGCATTACCATGTCGCCACGAGAAAACCTTAAGGTGAGTCGCGCATGGCGACCGGTGCTTGAGGTCGGCTCCCACGACCGGCCATGTTGCCACTATTGAGCGTAGCTGTAGAGATAGTCGCTCGGGGTCAGGTTGGTCGAGTGATACTGCGGGCCGAAGCTGTAGAAATAGGGCGTGTGGGAATCCTGCAGGGGCACGGCGCTGCTGCCGCCGACCCAAACCTCATTGCTCGCAGGGATAGTGAAGTCACCGCTTCCGCTGTTGGTGGTGTCGTTGGGGTAAAACGTGTCGTACTTAGTGGGCGGGTTCGAAGGCGGTGGCGGCACGTATTGGATCGGCGCGCCCCAGGCGTCAAGGATTTCGGCTACGCAGGGCATTCCCGCCATAGTCCCGCTGGCGATCGTCCCCGAAACCACCATCGTCGATGGCAGCGCGGTGAGCACGTCGGGGCGTTGCTGCCACGTCCCGCCCGTGAGCTGGTACGCATGCATCTCCTGATAACCTTGCAGGAACGCCCCCATATTAGCGGGAGTTTGGCCGGTTTTATGCTGATACCACACCAGCGCCGCCTGGAGATTCTTCAGTTCCGTGCGGGTCAACGCCGCCTGCGAACTGGAACGCACCTGCTGGCCCACCGCCAGCACAATGCTGATGAGAATCACCAGAACCAGAATGACCACCAGCATTTCCACCAGGGTGAAGCCGTTGCGCCCGCGCGGTGCGGCCTGCGGCCGCAAGGTTCGCATGGTCGCTGGCCTCCATTTTTCCGCCGCGTTAAGCGCTTTCGCAGGCATCATCAGGTTGGGTCTCCGCTTGGCCTAATCCATTATACTGGCCAAATCAGCGGGGGGACAGGGGGCCTCGGATGGGTTTTACGGCGGATAAATCACGGATTTTGCGACTCGTCGCACGTGGCCATGCTTCATGGCGATCAGTTCGCACGCTGGAAACCGGGGTTACGTCCGCGGCGGCCATGGGGGCATGGCCGTCTACACGGCCGCCGCTGGTGCACGGATGCCGCGTGCGCCGTGATTTCGATTCACGCCCGGCAGTGGCCGTAGCCGGTGATGTCCCCATCGCCGATGCGACCCACCCCGGGGGCGCAACCGCGAAGAACCGCCCGAGGCGTCGTGCGCTGCCTGGCGGCGCCGATCCACCCGGAGCTCAGGCGACCCGCAACGCCGCCAAGCGCAAAGCCCGCTCATGGTCGCGCAGCGCCGTCAAAAGCTCGTCCATTTCACCGGCTAAGATGCGCTCCAGTGGAAAGTTGCGATTCAAACGGTGGTCCGTCACCCGGGCCTGGGGAAAATTGTACGTGCGGATGCGCTCGTTGCGGTCGCCGCTGCCGATCATCTTCCGCCGGGTGTCGGAGCGTTCCGCGCGGCGCTGGGCGTCGTAATATTCAAACACGCGGCTGCGCAGCACACGCCAGGCCTTGTCGCGATTTTTATGCTGGCTGCGTTCGTCCCGCATGCGCACCACGATGCCGGTGGGCAAATGCGTCAGTTGCACGGCGGATTCGACCTTGTTGACATTCTGGCCGCCCGGCCCGCCGGCGCGGGACACGTCTTCGCGCACATCGGCCGGGTTGATCTGGATATCGCCTTCATCCGGTTCGGGCAGCACGGCCACCGTGGCGGCGCTGGTGTGGATGCGGCCCTGGGCTTCCGTTTCCGGCACGCGCTGCACGCGGTGGCCGCCGCCTTCCAGGGCCAAGGCCCGAAACGCCCCCCCACCGCGGATATTGACAATGATTTCACGCAATCCGCCGCGTTCACTGGGCGACATTTCCAATGGTTCAAACCGCCAGCCGCGGCGTTCCGTATAGCGGCGGTACATCGCTACCAGATCGCGGGCGAACAATGCCGCCTCTTCCCCGCCGGTGCCGGCACGGATTTCCAGGATCGCGGAATCGACGGCGATTTCATCCGTCGCCAGCAGGGCGTCCGTCATTTTTTCCAGCTGCGCCGCCAGGGCGAGGGCAAGTTCGCGTTCCTCCTGGGCGGCCAGTTCACGGAAGTCCGGATCGTGGCTGAGATCGGCCAGCACTTCCCGCGCTTCGGCCAGACGCCCGGCAATCCGTTCATATTCCCGATACGGCTCCAAAGTGCGGGCCAGCCGTCCGTTTTCACGCGCCAACTCCACCAGACGGGCCGGATGATTGGCCGTCGCCGCCTCTTGAAGCTCCCGTTCGATTCCCTGCTGGCGCGCCGCCAAAGCCGCGAACTGCCGCAAAATCAACTCACCGGGGGAATCGGCCGGCTTTTCCGACATGGACGGCGCCTTTGAAAATTCCAGTTTTGCCCCGCTATCCGCTGACGGTCGGTTATGTTCCGCGGACACTCTCCAGAGGCGGGTCTCCGACTCACCGGAGGCGAGTCTCCGACTCACCAGAGGCGAGTCTCCGACTCACCAGAGGCGAGTCTCCGACCTGCGGAGCAGGAAAATGGCCCGACCACCCCTGCTCTCAAGTCCGCACCCCGGGCGGAGCAGTTTAGTCGCCCCGGCAACCTACGGCGGACCGGGGCCGAGCGCAGCACCACCCCGGGTCTCCGGGCCATGGCTCCCCATTTTTAAGGCAGGTTAAGACCGGCCAAGTTGTCATGAGGCTGGCCACAAGGGTGGTGGTGGCGACGAAACGGTGTGCGACGTTGTCGACCATAACCCCGAATCCCTCCAGGGTCCGCACCCCGAGAAGATTCCGATCGCCCGGCTGGGCCAAGACCACT
>JAJYFE010000223.1 GCA_021785435.1 Planctomycetota bacterium | reverse complement strand
TCCTCCACCGGTTCAATGATATGATCCGCCGGCAGCACCATCAGGCTCGCCCCGGGATCCAGGCGGGCGACCACGGCCGATGAAAACGCGATGGAGTTGGCGGTATCACGGCCCAACGGTTCGGCCAACAGTTGTCGGGCTGGCAGCAGGGCCAGCTCGTTCAGAATGGCCGTGGCGCAGCTGGCGGATGCACAGATAAAAATATTCGCCGGCGCTACCAGACCGCGCAGTCGGCCGACGGTTATCTCCAACAGCGATCTTCCACCGATCAACCGCAACAATTGCTTGGGACGGCGGCGGGTGGACAGCGGCCACAACCGCGTCCCCGCTCCACCCGCCAAAATGACCGCATAACGCATGACCGACCCTTTTATTACCCATAGTATACGCGCAACGGCGCATTGCTTGCATGTTGGTCGGCATGATTGTAGAGTAAATGGCCTGCCAAGCGGCAATGCCAAAAGTGGAGCGTAAATTCGGGGCTATAATGGGGTGAACCGCCCGCACTAACCCCCGGAAACATTTTAATGAAATGAAAGGATTTCCATGCCTCTGATGACATCCAAACCCATGTTCGATCTGGCTTATGACGGCGGCTTTGCCATCGGCGCCTTCAACGTGAACAATATGGAACTGGCTCAGGCCATTGTGGATGCGTGCGCCAAGGAAAAAAGTCCTTGCATTCTGCAGATTTCCAAGGGCGCCCGGCAGTACGCCAATATCCGCTTTCTGCGGCACATCATCGACGCTGCCGTCGAGGAATATCCAGACATCCCCATCGCCATTCACTGCGATCATGGCGACACCATCGATCTGATTAAAACCTGTATCAGCGACGGTTACACCAGCGTGATGATCGACGGCAGCCACCATCCATATGAAGAAAATGTCAGCCTAACCCGCCAAACTGTGGACGCAGCCCATGCGGCCGGCGTGGTCGTCGAAGCGGAGCTGGGCATGTTGGGCGGAATCGAAGAGGACGTGGTTGGCCTGGACCCCGCGGAATATGAAAAAAATGTGGAGAAATTCCTGACCGATCCCCAACAGGCGGCCGATTTCAGCAAACGGACCGGCATCGATTCGCTGGCCGTGGCCATTGGAACCAGCCACGGAGCCTATAAGTTCAAGCACGAGGCGAAGCTGGCGTTCAACCGCATTGAACAGATCATGAAAACCTGCCCCGGCCTGCCGCTGGTGATGCACGGCTCCAGCAGCGTCCCGCAGGAATTCATCGATCTGGTGAACCGGTATGGCGGCAATATGCCCAACGCCAAGGGCGTACCGGAAGATCAAATCGCCATGGCGGCGCGGAAATACGGGGTCTGCAAGGTGAACATCGACACCGATTTGCGCCTGGCCATGACTGCCAAGATCCGCGAAGTGTTCTTCACCAAACCGGCGGAATTTGATCCGCGGAAATACTTAGGACCGGCCCGCGAAGCGATCACCAGCATGGTGCAGCGCAAACTGCACGTGTTGAACAGCGCCGGCAAGACGGAAGCGGTGATTGCCCATTGGAAGAAGCTGGGCTGTCCGCTGCCGGCCTATTATGGCGGAAAAAAAACCAGCAAGAAGAAGGCGCGCTAAGGACGGCACGAACAGGGCAAGCAGAAGCTGCCCCAGGGGTTTTCAGCGGGAGCTCCGGCCGGTACCGATGCCGTTGCTCCTATATAGCCGCCGAGTTGCCAGGGCAGGGATGTTTTGTGCACGGATAACGTCGCGGTTGTCATCCCAGTGCTGGGTTTGAAATCGATATTCCATCACCAGCCAGCCGGCGGCGATGTGGGCGGCGGGGCGTTCGTTATGGTCAGGACGGCAATTGGCCGGAACGCCGCGGAGACGGCCGCGGGATTGCGATTCCGCGGCTGACGCTTGATCTATGTTGCACATCGTAAAGGCAGCGCTGCGCTGGTTCACAGGCCGGGGACGCAACGCCCCACCCACAGCGTTGGGCACCCGGGGTGAGCGGCTCGTGGCCCGTTACGTTCGCCGGAAGCTGGGCATGAAGGTGCTGGCGCGAAACGTGCTGTGTCCTGACGGCGAGTTAGATCTGGTGGCGCTGGACGGCGGCGATCTGGTGTTCGTGGAAGTGCGCACGCGCCGCGCGGCCCACGCCGGGCCGCCCGAAATGACCATCGGCCCTCGCAAACGCGCCTTTCTGCTGCGCTCCGCCCGCTGGTTCGTCCGCACACGGCGGTTAAAAGATTTCAATCCACGATTCGATGTGGCCGCGGTTATCTGGCCGCAGGAAGGCGCGCCAACGGTGCGCTATCACCGCAACTACTTTTCCGCGTAACCGCTCGCGATCCGCACCTGCTCCCGCGCTTATCCCGATGAGGATGCTGGACTATCCGCCTGAGCTGTGGTTCTTACGGTGGCCACATCGCCCCCCGTCAGTTGCTGGCGCACCAGATACAAGGGCCGATTTTTAACTTGCTCGTAGATCCGGCCGATGTATTCGCCCATCAGACCCAGGCAAAAAAGGTTGACCGCGCCAAAAAGCGTGATGACCAGGATCAGGCTGCTCCAGCCGGGCAGCAGTGGGCCACCGAACATAAAATGATTTATCAAAACGTAGGTCAGGTACCCGAGAACGACCACCATTAGGCCGCCCGCCAGCCAATAAGTCAGCCGCAGCGGCGCGGAGCTGAACGACACTACCGCATCCAAGGCCAGCCGGACCATCTTGGGTAAGGGATATTTGGTTACGCCCGCCCGGCGCGGCCGGCGCTGATAGCACACTTCGGCCGTGCGAAAACCGACCCACCCGACCAGACCGCGGATAAACCGGTGGTATTCATGCAGCCGTCCCAGAGCATCCACACTGGCCCGATTCATCAGCCGAAAATCGCCGCAATCGGCCCGAACATAGGTTGCGCCCAGCCGGCGCAACAGACGATAAAAGCACGCCGCTGTCCAGCGCTTAAAGGCGCTTTCTCCCTGGCGGTGTTCCCGGACGGCATAAACCACGTCATAGCCTTCCCGCCATTTTCTTACCAAGACCGTGATAAGCTCCGGGGGATCCTGCAGATCGGCGTCCAGACAAACCACGGCGTCGCCGCGGGCCAGGTCGTAGCCGCAGGTCAAAGCCGCCTGATGACCGAAATTGCGGGCCAACGACACACCCTGGACGCGAGCATCCGCCGCGGCGAAGGCGGCGATTTGCCCCCAGGTTCCATCGCGGCTGCCGTCATCGACGAACACCAACTCCACCCGCAGCGCTTCCTTTTCCAGCTCCGCCGCGACCAAGGCCAATGCCGCCCGCAAGGCGGGGAAAGACTCTTCCTCGTTGTAACACGGCACGACAATGCTAAGAAGCTGGCGCTGGTCAGGCGCAGTGACCATAGCGCGAATTATACCGGCCGGGGAATGGGAAGGCACGCCACCAGGGAACACAAAGGACGGCAAGTGATTATCATAGCCCGAAGGTCGCCGCAGGCGACTAAACTGCAACGACT
>JAJYFE010000099.1 GCA_021785435.1 Planctomycetota bacterium | reverse complement strand
GCCGGAGGATTACCGCTCGCCCGTGAACCCATTGACCTTCGTAAGGAACTCGCACCGGCAGATCCAGAATCTCTCCCACCCGCAACCCACGCAATCGCTTGAGCCAGCGTATCTTCTCGCCACCATCCACATCGTACATCGAGACCTGTTGGGGATGGAAACGAGCCAGCACCTGTCCGCCCCCCGCCACGACATGATGAATTCCCCGCGCTCGGCCCCGTCCGACTCGTCATTAAAATCCCTGAAATCCGCGTAATCCGTGTAATCTGTGTGATCTGTGGATTGCGTTTGGCTGCGGCCGCGCGGGCCGCGCTGGGCTTTCCGCCCCCGCGCACCTATCGCAATAAAAGAGTGGTCATCGCAATGATGGATATTGCGGGGGCGACCCGATACCGCTACGCTTGGATCATTGTTGGCCTTCGGTGGCAACGGATACGCACCGTACCGTCGGTGCCGGGAAATTGGCAAGAAAGCGAACCTGACCTATGCAAAAGGTAGTCGAAAAACCATCGCTACAGCCGAACCCCGGCGCCGGGTCGAAGTCCGGCGCGGCGCCGGAAGAACTGGCGGTTCGCGGCGGGCCGCCGGCGGTGCGGGCGCCCAAGCCGGCCAGCTATCTGCACGGCCCACAGGAGATCGGTGAAGAAGAAATCCGGGCGGTGACGGCGGCGCTGCGCCGCAAGAATCTGTTCCGCTTTTTCAAGGACGAAGCGGATTCGCCGACCGCCCAATTCGAAAAGCTGTTCGCCACCATGACCGGCGCCCGCCACGTGCTGGCCGTCAACAGCGGAACTTCCGCTCTGATCTGCGGCCTGGTGGGCCTGGGCGTCAGCTCGGGGGATGAAGTTCTGGTGCCCGCCTACACCTATATCGCCACCGCCGCGGCGGTCCTGGCGGTGCGGGCCATTCCCGTCATTGTCGAGATTGATGGCTCGCTGGGTATGGACCCGGTGGATGCCGCCCGCAAAATCACCCCGCGCACCAAGGCGATGCTTCCCGTGCATATGCGCGGCGTGCCGTGTCGAATGGATGAGCTTATGGCTCTGGCGCAGCAACGTAGCTTGAAGGTGCTGGAAGATTGCGCGCAAGCCAATGGCGGCAGCTATCACGGGCGGGCCTTGGGCACCCTCGGCGACGCTGGGGCCTTCAGTCTGCAACACTTCAAGGTCATTACGGCGGGCGAGGGTGGCGTTGTGGTGACCCATGACCCGGTGATCTTTCAACGGGCCGCATGCTACCACGATTCCGCCTATAGTTTCTGGCAGGAACGCCACTGGAATATCGAACCGTTCCTGGGCGAAAATTACCGCATGTCGGAGCTTAACGGCGCCCTGGCGTTGGCGCAACTCAAAAAGCGCGACCGCATCCTGACCCGCCTGCGGACCATCAAGCGGCGCTTGCTGGAAACGGTGCGGGATTTACCCCGCCTGACGCTGCAAAATGTACCCGACCCGAACGGAGATTGTGGCCTGGCGCTGATATTTTTTGTCGAAACCGCGGACCGTGCCCGGCGGTTCGCGGAAGCCCTCCAGGCCGAAGGTATGACCGCCGGATCCATTTTTGACAAAACTATTCCCGACCGCCACATTTTCTATCACTGGGATTATGTGATGCATAAACGCACGCCCGATGCGTACGGCTACCCGTGGAGGGATCCCACCCGCCCCTGCCAGGTGGATTACTCCCGCGAGATGTGTCCGCAGACGGTCGGCTGGCTCGAACGGGCGGTGGTGCTTCCCCTGACCCAGACCATGACCGACGCCCACGTGGAAGATTGCGCTAAGGCCATCGCCAAAGTCGCGCGCCGGTTATAAGCACCGGGACACCCGCTCATTACGAAGGAGGACAATGATGTCCGCCATCCCTTTCCTTTGGACCAATGACGACATCTGCTATGGCCAGGTCGAGCCACTGCGACGGCAGTTGAAATTCATCGACCGCTTCGGGATTCCCGGAACGTTTTTCGTCGTCCCCGGCAGCGACGGGTACCCGCGCGGCAAAACGATCGCCGATGATGCCGAAATACTGAAGGAAATCGAGCGTGCCCGTGGTCGCGGCCATGAGTTCTATCAGCACGGCTACCTGCATACTCCTTTCGAAAGCGGCGTGCCCGAAACCTGGATGCTGGATTTCGCTCCCGAGGTGCGGCGGCAGTATGACGAGCAGCGTTTGGAAATTGAAAAACATCACACCTTCGAAGCTCTGGTGGCCATGCTCGAATCCGGCCGCCGTATTTGGCGGCGGGCGTTGCACGAAGATTCACCGGGTTATCGCCCGGGCTGGGGCGCGTTTTGCGGAAATCTCTACCGGGCGCTGGAGGTCTTGGGCTATGCCTGGGTTTCCTCGACTCTCCCCTCTCCGGCTTCCTGGCTGCGTAACCAGGGACAGTGGGATGCGCCGATGAATTATCGGGCGGCGGTGCCCGCGTTACCGCATCGCCTTGGCCAGCTTTGGGAATATCCCATCGGCGGCGATTACGCCTTCCGTGTTCCGAATGAACCAGCGCGGATTGAAGCGATGGTGGAACTGGCCCTGCAGGAATTCCATTATTGCCACGAACACGGTTGGCCTTTTCTGCTTCTCTCGCACTACCATGGGTTGGAAAATAACCATCATTCCGGCTACGCCGTCCACGAACAATTGCTGCCGCGTCTACTGCGGGATGGCTGCGCTGAGCCTTTGGCGATGGCACAACTGCACCGGCGTTTCGCCGGGGCCGAGGCATAGACCCCAGCGGCGCGTCGCCGCCAGGCGACCGGGGCAGTCCCTCGTGCCCTGCCCCCCCACCATGGCGTGCCATGCGTCCAGCGACAGCGGCACGGGGATCGTGGCTGCTACCGGCGTGTGTGCCACGGCCGTGCGCCATCGGGTCGCCGTGACAGACACCGCCCGCCACGGTAAGCTGATTGCCCGTTGCTGACCGCTGAAACCGGTTGAAGTATGGATACGGAAATCCCGATGCCGCGGGAGCGGCCTATCGGGAACAGCTGATTGTCGACCCCTGCGAGCTTATTATGAACATCGGCGTCCCTAAAGAGATCAAGGATAAAGAAAATCGCGTGGCCTGCACGCCCGGCGGGGTGCGCATGTTGGCCCAGCAGGGCCACACGCTTCTGGTGGAAACCAAGGCCGGTGAAGGTAGCGGATTTCCCGACGAAACTTATGTCGCGGCGGGGGCGCAGATTGTTCCTGGAGCCGCCGATCTTTTCGCTCAGGCGGACCTGATTCTCAAAGTCAAGGAACCGCAGCCAAGCGAATATCCGCTGTTGCGCCCGAACCAGATTCTGTTTACCTATTTACACCTGGCCGCGGAACCCGAACTCGCCGCCGCCCTGATGAAGCGGCAGGTGGTCGCGTTCGGTTATGAAACCGTGCAAATCGAGCGCCGGCTGCCGCTGTTGGAACCGATGAGCGAAATCGCTGGCCGCATGTCCATTATCGTCGGCTCGTATCTGCTGGCGAAAGCACAGGGCGGTAAGGGGGTGCTTTTAGGCGGCGTACCCGGCGTGCTGCCGGGAAAAGTCCTGGTGTTAGGCGGCGGCACCGCGGGCGTAAACGCCGGCCGCATGGCCATGGGCCTGGGCGCGGATGTGACCATTCTGGAAGTGGATTTGGAGAAGATGCGCTTTCTGGACATCACGCTGCATTCGGCGGCGCATACGCTGTTTTCCAACGAACAGAATCTTATGGAAACCCTGCCCGGCGTGGATCTGTTGATCGGTGCGGTATTGATACCCGGAGCGCGGGCGCCCCGGCTCATCCGCCGGGAAATGCTGCGCCAGCTCAGACCGGGTTCGGTGTTTGTGGATATCGCCATCGATCAGGGCGGCTGCGCCCAGACATCCCGTCCGACTTCGCATTCCCATCCCATCTACGAAGAGGAAGGTGTGCTGCATTATTGCGTGACCAACATGCCCGGGGCCTACGCCCGTACCGCCACGCAGGCGCTTACCAATGTGACCATACCTTATGCGGTGAAACTGGCGAATCTAGGCTGGGAACAGGCCTGCCAGCAAGTGGCGGAACTGCGCGCCGGGCTGAATGTGTGTCGGGGCCAAGTGGTGCACCCCACCGTGTCCCAGGCCCTGGCGGGCAATGGCGGAGGGCCGGCGTCCTGACTGCCTCTGTTCTGGATATGGCGAATTCCACCCTCATAGCCCCGGAGTCCCGGCGCTCCGGAAACGAGTCCAATCCTGCTTCTGCCCGTGCTCATGGTCCTGATCGGCAGGCTTCTGAGCGGGAGCCGGTGCAGGTGCAGGAACTGGAAACGAACATTCTCATCCACCGCATGGACCCCGCGGGAGCGACTGTGGCGCGGCGGTGCAAAGCCCGCGACGTAGCGCGGTCGACTTCGGCGGTGGAATCTGGCAAAGCCAAGGTGGGGGCGCAGCACCCTTCGGAATCGCTGGAGGCGCTGCGTTACCGGTAGGCCACGATAAACAGGCGGCGAAAAGGAAACAGTATCTTGCCGTCCGGCTGGCGTGGATAGGCCGCGGTGACTGCGGCCAGGTAATCCTCCAGAAATCGCGCGCGATACTCTGGCGCGGCCAGCGCGTCCAAAAAAGGTCGCAAACCCGTCCCCTGATACCACTGCACGATCGCCTCCGGCCCGGGCAAGATGTGCTGATATTCGGTGGCCCATAGTTCGATCTTCGTGGCGTGCGGCGCCAGGGCGTCGTAATAAAAGGACAGTCGTTCCACCGACCAATCGCGGATCGGGCCGCGAAAGCGGCCACGCCATGCCGACGAGGCCGCCAATTCCCGGATAAGGCGCTGCGCGGGCGCCTGGTCATTGGCGGGTAACTGCACCGCCAAGGCGCCGCCGGCAACCACTTGGCTGAACCAGCGCGGCAGCAAGGCGCCATGATCGGGCAGCCATTGCAGGGCGGCGCTGGAAAACACCAAATCCCACGGCATGCCGGATTGCCAGGTGGCGATATCGCCGAGGATAAATTCGCGCAGCGGATAATCGCGGCGGGCGGCGGCCAGCATCTCCGACGAATTATCCAAACCGGTAAGGGCAGCCCCCGGCCAGCGCCGCGCCAGCTCCGCCGTGCTGTTGCCCGGGCCGCAGCCTAAATCAATGATGCGCTCCGGCTGCTGCAACCGGAGGCGCTGGATCAGATCGCGGCAGGGCTGCGTGCGTTCATCCGCAAATTGCAGATATTGATCGGGTTTCCAAGTCGGCATTGCGGTATTATAGTCAAACCGTATATTTAATAATTTAATTGTTTATTGGAGTAACGGATGAAAGCGAATTATTTAGTGTTGTCCATCGCATTGATGATGCTGACATCGGTTTCCCCCGCCACAGCGGCGAACTCCAAATTCTTTCTTAAGAACGGTGACAGGGTCTGCTTCTATGGCGACAGTATTACCGAGCAGCGTTTTTACCCCGCCGATGTGGAAACCTATGTGCGCACCCGTTTTCCGGCCATGCATGTGCGCTTTGTGGATGCCGGCGTCGGCGGTGACCGCGTGACCGGTGGATGGCTCGGACCGATAGATGTTCGACTCAAGCGGGACGTCTTTTCGTTCAAGCCCAATATCGTCACCATTATGCTGGGCATGAATGACGCCGGCTACCGCCCTTTCAACCCCGCGCTTTTCCATACGTTCCAAAAAGGTTATGAACACATCATCCGTTCGCTGCAACACCATTTGCCCGGCGTGCGAATTGTGCTGCTGGGCACGTCGCCGTATGACGATGTTACCCAAAAGCCGGGGTTTCCCGGCGGATATAACGCCGTCTTGGTGCGGTATTGCCGTTGGGTGCGCGATCTGGCGCGGCGGAAGCACCTGCAATATGTCGATTTCAACGCCCCGATGGTAAGAGTGCTTAAGGCGGCCGAGAAGATAAATCCCGCCTTGGCCAAGCGGATTATTCCCGGTCGCGTCCATCCCAGCGCCGCCGCGGAAATGATGATGGCGCAGGCCCTGCTGAAGGCCTGGGGCGCACCGGCCACGGTAGCCCGCGTCAGCATTAACGGGGCGGCGGATACGCTATCCCGGGCCAACAACGCGCGGATCAGCGGCCTGAAGAAGTTGGCGAACGGCGGGCTGACTTGGACTGAACGCGATGGGTCACTGCCCATGCCCATTTTGGCGCTGCATGAAAAATGGCCGCAGTTTTTGCCTGTGAGTATCCTCCTGCCGCCGCAGCCGAATCCGAAATACACCAACCCAACGACCGCGCTGATCGATAAGCTTTCAGGCTTTACGCACCAACTGGACCGCGAAATACTGGTGGTGCGGGGCCTGCGGGCGGCACGTTATCACCTGCTTATTGACGGCCAGAGCATCGGAACATTTACCCCGGCCCAACTGGCGACGGGTATCAATTTGGCCCGTTATTTTACCCCGATGCTTCGGCAGGCGTATCAGGTCAATAATATGGTCTGGGAGGAGATCCAGATGCACTTCGTGGCGTGGCGTGACGTGCAGATGATTCTTGAAAACGATGGTTGGAAGCGGCCGATGCTACCCGTGACCACGGAAAATGATCCGGCCGTGGCGCGGGCCGTGGCCGGCGTGGTCCGGGCCATGGCCAAGCTGGATCACGCGATAGAAGCGAAAGAATACGCGGCCAACCAGCCCCAGGCGCATCACTATCAGTTGATTCCCACCGCGGGCTGACCGGCGATACCAACCCAGCCCCACTCGCTCACGCTCCGGGCCAGGCAGGAAGCAACTCCTTAGCGTATATCAGTGGTTTCGTGGCTTCGTGCTTTCGTGTTTTGGTTGCGGCCCGCAGGTCGCGCCGGGGTATAGCTGGGCGCTGCGAGCTGATCGACGGGTCGGCTGTCCACTGGCGCGAGGTAGGGACGGCTACGGCGAGGTGCTGGCGGGTGAAGTTGGCGTGTGGGGCGTGCCAAGATAGCCAGGCGTGCCAAGATCTAAAATTATTTGGTAAATCGTAAATAGCGGTTCCAACGAGGCTTATGCGGCGTGCCAAGTTCGCCAAGTTCTCACAACATCCTGTTGGTCATGGGGTTGGCGGCGTGGCAGGGCCACGGAGAAAAAAGGAAAAATTCAAGGAAAATCCACGAAGCGCTGTTTCGCCGCGGTGTTATTGTTTTTTACATTTCACTTTTGGCTTGAGTTGGCACGTTCAGAGGGGAGTATTTCGTTGTCAAAGAACGGGGCGGGCGGCCAACGGAACCCGGGGCGACGCTGCGCTCTACCCGGGTCCGCACGGAGGCGGAATAGTTCAACCACCCACGGCGACCTTCGGCGGACTGGTGCTAAGCCGCAAGCGGCTTGGATAGTGGGCGACGCTGCGCCCTGGCCGGGTCCACCGTCGCCGGTCCGCCGCTGGGGTGGACTTGGGCGGGGCCGACACCCGTGAGGGCGGCCGAGGCGGTAGCTATGAAGAAGTTGTAGGCGGGGTGCGGCGTGGGTGTGGCGCGGATTCCAGCGTGCCGGGATTCGCCGGGCGGGGCCGCGCGGGCCGCAGGTGGAGGGATCAGCCGACGGGGACATCGGCTCCAGTGCGATGGAGAGCAGATTTGAGTCGGAGAGGTGGAAGTCCTCCTCACGCCGATGTTCCCCTGTGTAGTCGAAGGTAACCGCGTTGCCGCGAGGCAGGGTGGGAAGCAACTCGCCCCGCTCGCCCCTCCAGCGGGCGGGGCGAGTTGGCAGCTCTGGAATACGGAGTGCAAGTCGCCAAGGAAGGCGACTCGACAAGGCGAGAATTAGCCCGGCGGTGGCCGGACCTCGATGCCACCGTCCAGGAAGGCCCGGAAGAACTCAACACGCTCTGCGCTACGCCGTTGCGGATCTGCGGCCAGCCGCACTGCCATCCAACCGGCGTGCGGGGGCGCTCCCTGACGGTCGCAGCTCGACCAGCGCGCGGGGGGCGCTCCCTGACGGTCGCGGCTCGGTCGGCGTGCGGGCCGCCGGGCTAACCACGGGAACGGGCGTCGGTGCAGAAGTTTTTGGAAAAGGCTCAAGTCGTCATGCCTGAAGCGCTTCCGCACCGTGGCGTCCAAGCAGCCACGAGAAAGAAGCTGCCGGAAAGACGCAAGACCCGTTGATTTTATTGCGCATTGTCGCAGTGCAAAGTGGTGGATTTTGTTGGAACATCCGCTTTAAGCTCCTGGGGTCGCCCGAAAAGGCCGGTGAAAGCATGAAAGCGGTGGGCGGTCAGCTTGGCGTTAAGAATGGATTCTCGCTCCGCTCGGTGCGCAAAGTGGTCGGCGCGCCGTGGCCGGGGCGGACCACCGTGGCCTGGGGCAGCTGCAGAATCCGCTGCAGGGAGCGGCGCATGTCGGCGGGACTGGAATCAGGCAAATCCGTGCGCCCAATGGATTGGGTGAAAAGCAGATCCCCGGCGAAAAGTTCCCTCTCCGCCCGGCAATACAGCGCCACATGGCCGGGTGAATGGCCGGGTGTATGCAGTACCTCCAGCTGCACCTTTCCCACGGTGATGGTTTGACCGTCCTCCAGATAGCCGTCGGCGCGGCGTGCGGGAATGACATATTTCAACGGGTAAAACCTACTGCCGGGTTTAAGCAGTTTCGGCTCGTCGAGGCGATGAATCAGCACCTTGGCCTGCGGCCAGGCGTCGGTGAGAACCTTGTGGTCGCCGATGTGGTCCCAATGGCCGTGGGTGAGCAGTAAATAAGTGATGGTCCAGTGATGTTTCGCCGCGATCCGCAGCAAGGGGGCCAAGGTCTTGCGCGGCGCATCGATTACCGCGGCTTGACCCATGGTGTCGTCGGCGACGAGGTAGGCATTGGTGGCGGCCAAACCGCCGGTGTTCATGAAAATTTTCATGCCGCGTATTGTAGCGTTATGGCCCCGGATACATAATAAATAAGCCCCACACGAACTTCGCGGGTGTGGCCGGATGTTTTGGCGAACGCCGGCCCGCAGCGCTAGCGCCAAGCCCCCAAACGTCTTAGTGGTGGCATTCATGCCGCCTGGGGATCTGTCCCCGCCCCAAAATTCGGCCACCCCCAACTTCTCTGGACCAGCCACTCGCCGCTTTATCTGGGCCGGGTGGTGGAGATGGCCGGGGCTGGCTCGGCCACGGGCGATACCTTGTGGGAACGAAGAAAACGCACGAAGCCAAGCAGTATCAAAATCAGCAATATTAATAAATAAATGCGCAAGGCCCAAAGCGCCGTGACGGTCATGCGGGTCATGCGGATGCGCGGCATGGAAAGTCCTTATGACGCAGGGGAGGCGTCGTTGGGGGTCGGTTGGTCAGGCGATGCGACCGCGTTCCGCCAGTGACTTGATGATGTCACTGGAGTGGATCACACCCAACAGCCGATCCCGCGCGTCCACCACCGGAATCATACGAAAATGATACTTCAGGAACAATTCCGTCAGGTCATCCCGTGTATCATCGGCCTGCGCGCAAACCACCGGCGCCGCCATGATCTCGCCGAGGGTTCGGGGATCCGGCGTCAGTACTAATTCGCGCAGATCCACGACCCCAAGGATCGATTGATCTTCGGGATTGGTCACATAAATATAAGAAATCGCGTCGTGGCTGCGGCCGCAGGCACGGAGAGCCGCCAAGGCTTCGCCGACCGAGGTTTGCCGCCCCATGGCGATGAATTCATTATTCAGCATCGCCTCCGCGGTGGCTTCCCGTTCCGAAAGCAAGGTCTGAACACGCTTGAGCTGGGCCGCGGGCAGCAGGTTCAACATGCGCTGGGCGTCATCGTGCGGCAGCACCGCCAACAGATCGGCGATCTGGGCCAGCGACATGGCCGTGAGAATCTTGCGGGCCCGTTCCTGCCGCAGATCCGCGATCAGTTGGCGCTGCGTGCGCGGTTCGGCTTCGGCCAGAGCTTCCGCCGCCGTTTCCGGCTCCAACGCGGAAAAGAGCGCCTCCTGTTCCTGGCCGCGCAGCTCCTCCAGCGTATCGGCCAAATCCTCGGGAGGCAGTTCTTTGATCTGGCGGCGGGTGATGGACAGGGAAACCGCGTCCTTGTTAACCGCGTCTTCGAGGGAAAACGGCTGCACATAGCGCCAGTTGATAAAGCGGTCCGCCGTATGCAAGAACCGCCCCAGGCTCCAGCGCCGCCAAAAGCCGTTGAAAGAAACGTCCACATGGACCAGGATCATCCGTCCCTGGGAATGCAGCAGGTGTACGTCGTTGACCACTTCGGTGCGGCGGCCGTCCATATCGAAGATGGTTCGACCCATTAAATGCTGGTTGAGCAAAATCCATCCCGGTTGGTCCACAAACGCGGGAAAACCGTGGGCAGTCGCCGCGGGCGGCGAATCGGGTGGGCGCAAAAACAAAGCGTCCTCCTCAATCCGCAATATTTTCGGCCACGGAATAAATTCCGCGGGTTGGCCCCACCCGTGACTTAACAAAATCCCTACGACTTCGGGATAGGGCTCGGCCAACTTGCAGACAATGTCGGACAGCCGGCCGATCCGATCCCGGATCTTGCCGATGCAGAGTGGCCGCCGCAGCAGTTCCGAGACAAACCAAAAGCAGTAATCTTTGGCCGCCGGCGCACCCGGGGAGGGCGGCAGGGAATGGTTGGGCGCCGTCATAACCGGACTCCTCCCACTTGAAGCCAAGCCCCAATCTGCCGCCACCACGGGGTCTCGAAAAGATGGGGGAAAATTTGTGTCACTCCGTACGTGGTGGAGGCCGTCACCACAAAGATGGCGATAGACCAGTTGGCGATATTCTGCCAGCGGGTATTGACATATTCTCCCATCACCTGCCGTTCATTGAGCAACAAAATCAGAAAGAACAGTGTGGCCGGCAACAACGTTACCGCCACCACTTGCACAAAAATGGTAATGGCGTTCTGCACCTGCTCGGTGGTGTACAAAGTCACCGCCCCGGCGCTCGCCAAAAGCAGCACGTAGAAAAGGTAAAACCAGGGCGCATCGCGCACGGATTTGTTTAAGGAATGCGCCCAGCCAAACACCTCGCCCACGGCCCAGCTCGACGCCAGGGAAATGCATAAGGCGCCCAGGAAACCGGCGTCAAACAGACCCACGGCAAAAAATACCTTGGCCCATAGCCCCAACGCGGAGTGGGGGGGCATCGCCTGGGGCATGGCCAGGGCGGCCTGCTGCGCGGATAGAACCGAAATACGATGAGGGGGATGATAAAAAAACAGACTGGCCGTGACCACGATAATAAAGACGGCCGCCACATTGGTCAGCAAGGAACCCAGGAACGTGTCCACTTTTCCCAGTTTCACGTCGTGTATGCCCATGCCCTTGTCGACGACGGCGGATTGTTGAAAAAAGACCTGCCAGGGGGTAATGGTGGTGCCAATATTGGCCATGATCAGCGTGACCATGGCTGTTCCCGGCAGAATGCCGATGAGTTGCGGCGCATAAAACCCCCTCATCACCGTGGCCCAGCCGCCGGGCACGTTACCCGTGCGCATCGCCCAAAAGGCCACGGGGATATAGAGAAAATTCAGAATACAGAAAACCAGGGTAAGCTTCTCAAAGGTCCAATACTTGCCCGTAATGACCACGGCCGTCAGCAATGCGGTCACCCCCAGAAAAGTTATCCAGGGTGGTATGCCAAAGATACGCATGGCCTGAGTCATGCCAATATACTCGGTGACCAGGGTCAGCCAGTTGACCAGAATCAGATCGAAAATGGAGAACCAACCCCACACGGGACCGAAGCCGTCAAAAATGGCTTCCGCATGCCCGCGTTTGGTCACCGCGCCCAGCCGGACCGTCATTTCCTGCACGTAGTACGCCATGGGCACGAGGATGATAAAGGCCCACAGCATATTAAAGCCGGTGGTCGCGCCCGTGGTGGCGTACGTGGAGATGCCGCCGGCATCGTTATCCGCGACCATAACGATAATCCCCGGCCCCACCACCGCCAGGAATAGCAGAAGGCGCCGCCAGGTGCGGCCGGTACGATGAATGGTCTTGCTGATCCAGTACATGGCTTGCCCTGCCGCCGCTGACGTTTTCCGTTGTGCACCGTGCGCCTCATCGCCCGATCATGCTAAACACCGGTCTGAAAAAATGCAACGAATTTTTGCAAAGCGCACCAAATGGACGTGGTGAATTTTATGGCAACCATGGTGGAAGCGGCGTCCCGTTATGGCTTTCGGCGCGAGGCTCGTATACACTTTTGTCCCATGGGCAGGCAATTTGACAGCGTTACTATTATTGGAGTTGGCCTGCTGGGCGCATCGCTGGGCCTGGCGCTCAAAGAACGCGGTTTGGTTGGGAAAATCAGGGGAGTGGGGCGGAAAAATTCCTCTTCCCTGGCCACGGCCCGCCGCCACGGCGCCATTGACATGGGGCTGACCGATGCCGCTGTGGCCGTGCGCGACAGCGACCTGGTAATCCTGGCGAGCCGTCTGGGCCAGTTTCCCGGCATCTTGGAAAAGATTGCGGCGGCGCTGCCGAGCGGCGCTCTGGTCAGCGATGTCGGTTCCACCAAGGCGCAGGTGCTGCGCTGGGCGGCCCAGCTGCTTCCAGCCCACGTTGATTTCATCGGCGCCCATCCCATGGCTGGTTCGGAAAAGCGCGGCCCGGAGTTCGCGCGCGCCGATTTATTTGAAGATGCACTGTGTTTGATTTGCCCGCCGCGTGCACAGCACGGTGCCTCCAGGCGTCGCATCGGATCCGCCACGCGCCGGATCGAGGCGCTCTGGCGCGCGGTGGGTATGAGAACGCGCTGTCTCGACGCCGACACTCATGATCGGTGGGTAGCCGCCATCAGCCATCTGCCCCACGCCACCGCGGCGGCGCTGATGTTGACCGCCGGCCAAACCTCGGAGGCCTTCACGGCCGTGGCCGGCGGATTTCTGGACAGCACGCGGATCGCCTCGGGCGATCCGGGGCTATGGTCTGATATTTTTCTGACGAATCCAATAGCCGTGGACCGGCAACTGAAAGCGCTGGTGAGACGTCTGCAGTGGCTGCGCGGCGTCATTCGGCGCGGCGATCAAGAGGCGCTGGAAAACTTCCTAGGTGAGGCTAAAAGGGTCCGGGACGGTCTGATTGGCCGCCAATAGCGTAGGTACAGGTCCGAGGTCAAGGCTTCGTCAACTGGCGAATTGGGGGTGGGAGAACGAGTCGCAGGCCAACCGCCGAATCCCAAGCACCGGGCTGCACGTCACCGGCGGTGACTCGCCGGCGCAGACCTGGTGAACGGTGGCGGCCGGAGTACCCGCGCGAGAAGCGACGGCCGAATGCTTGGGGTTAGGGCAAGCTTGGGGGATGGCTTGGTTAGCACCACTTTTTTAAGCGAATTTCAACAACACTTCGGCGCCGTGGCGCCGCGGGACCTGCTGCAAACCCGCGCTCCGGGCAGGGTGAATCTCATCGGTGAACATACGGACTATAACGATGGCTTCGTGCTTCCCATCGCCATTGAGCGTCACAGCACCATTGTGGCGCGGCCGCGCCTCGATGCCAGCGTCCGCCTGTACAGTCTGGCCCGCGAAGAACTGGCCGAATTTAGCTTGGAACAGCAGGTGGCCAAGGGAGCGCCTGGCTGGTCGCTTTATGCCCGTGGCGTCGCCGAAGCACTGCGTGCGGCGGGGTTGGTCAGGCACGGCGTTGACGCGCTGGTGGCCTCGGATATCCCTCTGGGCGGCGGTTTGTCTTCCAGCGCCTCGTTCGAAGTGGCCTTCGCTCTGGCTCTGCTGGCGGCCAATGGACAAACCCTGCCGCCGGTGCAACTGGCCCAGGCGTGCCGATGGGCGGAAAATGAATACGCCGGCGCCCCCTGCGGCATTATGGATCAGTTCATCAGCGTGCTGGCGGAAGCGGGTCGGGCCATGTTGCTGGATTGCCGCGACCTTTCGTATCGACAGGTCCCCCTGCGGGATCCGGACATCGGGATTATGGTGATCAACAGCCAGGTCCACCATAACCTGGCCCAGGGCCAATACGCGCTGCGCCGGGCGCAGTGCCGCCAGGCGGTCGATAGCCTCCGTGCCGATTTTCCTCAAATAACCAGCCTGCGCGAGGTGTCCGGGAAGATGCTGGCGCAAGGGTGTTCAGGGGAACTGGGACGCGATAAGGTGGTATTACGTCGGGCCGGACATGTGGTCGGTGAAAATCAGCGAACGCTGGATTTCGCGGCGGCGCTGGAACGGCAGGATTGGCATTCCTGCGGAGAGTTGATGTATCAGTCTCATCAAAGTCTGCGCGATGATTACGAGGTAAGCTGCCCCGAACTGGACGTGCTCGTGGAAATCGCCCGGTCGGTGCCGGGTGTGTATGGTGCCCGCATGACTGGCGGCGGTTTTGGCGGCTGCATCGTGGCCCTGACGCGGCGGGAGGCGGGGCCCCGGCTGGCTGCGGCCGTTCAGATCGAATATCCGCGCCGCTGCGGCCACAAGGCTTTGCTTTTTCTCACCGAAGCGGCCGCCGGCGCCAGCGTGCAGCGGCCGTCAGGATAAACCGGGCCGCTCGCCTGTTAGAGTGTATTTTGCGCCGCACAGCCACAAAGTGGCCCGTGGGCCGCAACCAAAGCCATCCACAGATTACACAGATTCGCGCAGCTGTTCCGGACGAACCGAACCGCGGAACAGGCGAAAAAAGGGGGGCGGCGGGGGGCGATCGGCCAGCCTGAAAATTTGCGCCGTGCGAAGATTTTGGCCCGCGGGGAATCCCCGGTTTCCGGCGGAGAATCCACCCCCGGCAAGGTCTCCAAAGCCGACTCCCCGATCCGCCGAGGGTCGCCGTGGGCGACTAAACTATTCCGCCTCCGTGCGGACCGGGGGCTATATACTTTGGTTGCGGCTCCTCCGCACCAGGCGCCCCGTGGCCTTTGTGGCGAAGCGTTCAAGTTGGGGCGGAGTGAAAAACATGGCTTTCCTTTTGCCGCAATATGCCGCATACTCTACCGAAAAGGGGCAGGCTTCCGCAGACTGAGGCTATCGCTTGCGACTCCGCGACACCAAGACAAGTTCGCTACTCCATGGCAACAGGTTAGGAGGAATATTACTCACGGCGGTGGGGGTGCTGATTGCCGCTGTGGCGCCGGCGCAAGCGGGTCGGGTGGCGGTGGGGTCAGCGCCACCGCCGAAAAAGGTCCTTCGCTTCTGGGAGATCTGGCCGGACCGCGGTCTGCGTGCGGCGATCCATGCGTTCGAGACCAGACATCCGGGCGTAACCGTTCACGAAGCCATCTATCTGGGAACTATGGACGCCCAGCGGCTGATGACCGCTATTGCCGGCGGAGCGCCGCCGGATCTTCTGGTGGCGGACCGTTTCTCCATCGGCAGCTGGGCGCAGCGCAAGGCCTTCCTGCCGCTGGATAAATTTATCGCCGCCAGCGAGAGGGATAACTCCAGCGCATGGTCTCCGGGGACGACTCGCCACGGCGAGATGAAGGCGAAAGGTGGAAGCAGCCACAGGGTCGAAGGGGCACAGCCAGGGGGACGAACGGGAATTTATGCCCGAAATTTTTACCGCGCTTGTTGGCAGGAGGCCACCTACCGTGGCCAGGTGTACGGTATTCCGATGGACACCGATGATCGCCTGTTGTTTTACAACTGCAATCTACTCAAACGGGCCGGCTTCGTGAACCAGGCGGGTCACGCGGTACCACCGAAAACCTGGAAACAACTGGAACACTACGCGGCGGTATTAACGCACCATGATCCCTACGGCAACCTGACCCAACTGGGCTTTGCCCCCAATTACGGAAATAGCTGGCTTTACATGTACGCCTTTCTGGATGGCGGGCGATTCATGAATCGCGCCGGTACGCGGGTGACCATGGATTCACCGGCCGTGGTGCGAGCGCTGCAATTCATGGGCCGGCTTTATGATCTGGTGGGAGGAATCAGCCGGGCCGACGCCTTCCTGAGCTCCACGTCGGCGCCGGAACTGGATCCATTTCTTACCGGCCGAATTGCCATGGAGATTAACGTAGGCGGCTTCGTGCAGCTGATAGCGCAGTACCGACCTTACATGGAGTTCGCGGTGGCGCTGCCCCCCACGCCTTCCGGCCGCCATCGCGTCACATGGTCCGGCGGATTCGCGTATAGTATTCCCGTTGGCTCAACTCATCCCCGCACCGCTTTCCAACTGATTCAGTTTTTGGTCAGCCCGGTGGGCTGGCGCATCCAGATGGCGGTGGACGCCCGGTATGATGCCGCCCAGGGTTATCCGTTTGTACCGCAGATGACGGCTCAGCCGGCGATTAATCGGGCGGTATTTCGCCAGTACGTGGCCCACAATCCCAATTTGTCGCCGCGGGTCATTCAGGCCGTACGGGTGGCCCAGCGAAGGATGGCGGCGAGTCATTTTCGCCCGGTGACGCCGGTGGGCCAATACCTGTGGGATCAGCAGGTCCAGGCGATGGATGCCACGCTGCGGAACGGTGTACCCGCCGCGGTGGCGTTGCGTCAGGCGACGGAGAAAGTGCAACAACAGTTGGATCGGATTTTACATCCCCCTCCGGCCCAGCCGGTGCCCTGGCGCTGGTTCATTCTGGCGGCGACGGGCGCGGCGCTGCTCGCAGGGGTGGTGGTCACGTACTTCGTCAGGCGGAAAGGGTGGCGCTATTTCTTCAATCGCCAGGCGGTCGCGGCGCTGCTTTTCGTTTCCCCCTGGCTGGTGGGTTTTCTGCTGTTGCAGATCGGGCCGATGTTTACCTCTCTGGTGTATAGTTTTTGCCGGTATGATGTCCTGCATCCCGCCCAGTGGGTGGGGCTGCACAATTACCGTACACTTTTCCTTGGCCATAATCTGTTCTGGTTGTCTTTGGAAAACACCGCCTATATGTTGATCGGCCTGCCCCTGGGGATGGCGGCGGGGCTGGCCATCGCCCTGCTGCTGAACACCGAAATTCGGGGCATGAAAATTTATCGCACCCTGTTTTATCTGCCGGCTATTGTGCCGGTGGTGGCCAGTTCGGTCTTATGGATTTGGGTGCTTAGTCCGATTGATGGTTTGATCAATTCGTTTCTGCGTCTGCTGGGGGTGCATCATCCGCCGCTGTGGCTGGCCAGTCCTTCCTGGCTGCTGGGGTCCAAAGCGGCGATTATTTTGATGGGCTTATGGGGCGCCGGCGGGGGGATGATTATCTGGCTGGCGGGGTTGAAGGGTATTCCCCGGCATTTGTATGAAGCCGCGGAAA
>JAJYFE010000098.1 GCA_021785435.1 Planctomycetota bacterium | reverse complement strand
ACGCAATGCGCGCCAGACTGGTGTGGATTGGCAGTTCACCACCGCCGACGCCCGGGTCAGGTTGAAACACCTGTACCCGAAACTTCAAGAGTGATGGACTACTAGGTAGGGCCGATGCCCCCATCGGCCAAGCGACCAGCCGACGAGGGCGTCGGCTCTGCGGGCGATCCTGACCCGTCGCTGCAGTTTAGTCGCCCGCGGCGACCGCCGGGCTATGATATACGACACACCGCTCCTATTGAGACGCACCGTTCGTCAAAGTAGAAGCGGCGTCCCGCCGCTTTTCTGGGCCAGCTGCACGCTGGCCCAGCCTCTGGAATAGATCATTAATAGCCGTGTGCGGTATGCATAGCCCCCTGTAACCCCGGGGCTATCTGTTTGGTTGCGGCTTCGCTGCGCCGAGTTCTGTGGGCAAACGTTCGGGTTAGTCGCCTGCGGCGACCTCCCAACTATGAGACATGGACCGCCGATACCTCGTGGCCCGGAGACCTCGAGACGCGCCGGAGTCAGGTACAGCTCGTGAGAGGTTACAGTTTCGCGGACTGGCGTCCTGCTGGGGCGGAGATTTTAAATTCGATAGCGGCGGTGGTGCCGGGGCCGCGGCGATAGGCGGCTGCTTCGGCGGCAGTGATGCGGTGCTGGCGTGGGGGAAACACACCGGGGTGGCGTGGTTGTAAATCGGGGGCGTCGGCGCCATCGTGCCGCCGCAGGACGCGGTAATATTGATCGCGCTGGGCGGGAACCCAGCCGCTATCGCGAATCAGGCGGCAAATCATCTCTTCGGAAAGTCGATAGGTGGTTCCCGCGCTGCTGACGACATTTTCCTCCATCATCACGCTACCCATATCGTTGGCGCCGAAGAAAAGGGCCAACTGGCCGATCTTCGGCCCCATGGTCACCCAGCTGCTTTGGATATGGGTGAAGTTATCCAGGTATAAGCGGGCCAGGGCCAGCATCCGCAGATATTCGTTGGCGTCGGCGAGGCGCACGGTTCGGCCATTATCGAAGGCGTAAGGCGCGCCGGAATCAGGATGCCATTTACGCTTGCGATCCAGCGGTGTGTTCGCCGGTTGATAGGTCCAATGGATGAACGCGGTGTAATGCGCCGGAGCATGCGCCAAGGCCCAGTCCTGGCGCTGGCGCAGACGGCGTAGGTGATCCAGCCGATCTTCGATGGTTTCAATATGGCCAATCAACATGGTGGCGCTGGTGAACATGCCCAGTTTATGGGCCTCGGACATCACCTCGAGCCATTGCTCACCGGAACATTTGCCGGGACTGATGCGTTGGCGTACGCGCTCGGAAAAAATTTCCCCCCCACCGCCGGGAAGCGTGGCCAGACCGGCTTGCTGGAATCGCCGCAACACTTCTCCCACGGGCAGGTGGAAGAAGCGGGCAAATTCCACGAATTCCGGGGGGCTGAAGGCATGGATATGCAGGCCGGGGAACTTTTCACGAATGCCGCGTAACAGCTCTTCATAATACTCGATGGGCAGGGCTGGGTTCATCCCCCCCTGCATTAAAATCTGGGTACCACCGAGCTTGACCAATTCCGTGATTTTCGCATAAATCTGCTCAGAGGAGAGAGTATAGGCGTCGGCCGCGGTGGGATCATTGCGTTTAAAGGCGCAGAACGTGCAACGCGCGGTGCAAATGTTCGTGTAGTTAATGTTGCGGTCGATCACGTAGGTGCGATAATCTTCGGGATGAAGCCGCTGGCCCACAGCGCCGGCCCAACGGCCAAGAGAAAGCAGGTCGGCTTGGGCGTATAGCTCCAGGAATTGTGCGTCCGTGAGGCGGCTGCGGCCGGCAATGACCGCGGCCAAGTCAAAAGTGGGGCGGTAAGGCGCATGGGCGGGGGACGCAAACATGGCATGATCGAAGATCATAGGCCTGTCCAATATAATGGATGTCTTGGCTCGAAGCGAGCGTTAGGAACCTGGACAATGGTGGAACGCAATGTTTGGAGCGGCGCGACGGTTCAACCCCCGGCGCCGCGGGGCCCTCAACGGCGTCGGCGGCGCTGGGTGTGGGGAGTGCTGATTGTCGTCGCCGTGATTATCCTGCTGGTCTTGGCCTTACCGAGCCTGCTGTGCACCGGGCCAGGCGTGCGGTTGATCGAGTCGCAAATAAATTCGCGCATCCGCGGCAAGGCCTCAATCGGTGGGCTTTCGCTGGGGTGGTTCACGCCGGCTCAGGTGCGGGATCTGACGCTGCGAGACCCGAATGGGGCGGTGGTGCTCGACGGCGTGAATGTCACTACCCACCTGAGTCTGTGGCGGGTGCTGACCAATCACGAGCAGCTTGGAACCATCACCATCGCGGTTCGCAGAGTGCGTCTGGCCGCCTCCAAAACGGGCCAGCTAAATCTGGCGATGGCGATCGCCAGCCGGGCGGCGCCCCCTGGCGCCCCGGCAGCGCCCGCGGCGAAGCCCGAGCCACTTTCCACTGTGGCCACGCAGCCGCAATTACTGCCGCCTTTGGCCGTGGGATTGGATTGCCAAATAAAGCGGCTTTCCTGGTCCGGACCGGGGGTGCCGACACTGCAGGCTCGAAATCTTAACCTCACCGCCGTGTTTAATACCGCCGGTGAACCGTTGCAGCTGCTGTTCAAAAGCCAGGTACGGGTGGCAAAAGAGGCGCCAACCCGGGTCCGCGCCAGTGCTAACCTGACGATTTTCCGGCAACGGCGTTTACTGCCGCCGGCGGAAATGGCGGGGCACATACGCCTTCACGTGCACCATTTCGATTTAGGGGCGGTGGATACGATTTTAGCGTCGCTGGGCCGGCGTCTGCGCCTGCAAGGGATGTTAAATATGCACCTGGTCCTGACTAAGACCGGCGGCAGACGTATCCGCGCCGACGTGCGGGGAATGCCGTCTGCGGTAAGCGGCCCGGTGTCCGCCGGCAGCATCCAAGGCCAGGTGACTGTGCAGGGATTGGTTCTCGGCGGACCGATGCTACATGGAGATACGCCGCATTTCGGCAAGGTCAGCATCCCGGTGAATGTGTCTTGGAACGCGGGACGATTCGTGGTTTCATCCTTTGCGGTGAACAGCGGTTTGGGGACGGTTAGCGTCCAGGGCGCGGGCGATATCGCGGCGCTTCAGGGGGTGTTGCAGCATCGTCCCGCTGGAGCCGCCCAGGCTAAATTGCAAATCCGAGCTGACACGCAACTGGCCCGGTTGTTTCAGCAGTTACCGCACCATCTAAAAGCACCTTTCGGAATGAAGTTCCGGGGAGGACAGGCGCAAATGGCGGCGGATTTCACCCTCGGTCCGGACGCGGGTGGCCATGCTTCGGCGGCCATGTCCCACGCGCCACCGGCTGGGCCAGCGGCCGAGGGCGCCACCAGACTGCCAGCGCTCGCGGGCCGCGTTCATTTTTCCCTGCGGGCGTTGCAGTGGAATAGTGCCGGAGAGCGTGTGCCGCGTATCGCCAACGCTCGGGGGAGCCTTGCCTTCGCCACCACCGGCCAACCGGTGGGTGTGGACATCGGATTGACCGTGACCCACGGCGCGCATCCCGCGGCGTCGTTTTTGCTGCGCGGGACGCTGAACATTTTCCACCAGCGGCGGGTATTGCCCTTCAATCGATTCACCGGCGCCGTGCATCTGGAGGTCCATCAACTGAATCTCCGTTACCCGCAGACGTTGCTGGCGGGCCGCCAAATGCCGCTGACGGCGGACGGTGTGTTGAATGGTACGGTGGATTTAGAGGCGCGGCAGGCCGGGGCGGGGACGATCCGGGGGCAACTGCAAATCGATGGCTTGGCCTGCCACGGACCGCTGCTGAAATCCGATCGGCCCCAATTCGGGCGGTTGGTGCTGCCGATCGACGTGGCCTGGCAGGGGGAACAGCTACACATACATCGGCTGGGATTGGAAAGCCCGATGTTACGTCTTCTGGCCAGCGGTTCAACCAATCTTTCGAGCCTGCGCGCAATGGGAAACCCTGGCGCCAATTGGGGCGCCGGAAACTTGCGGTTTTCATCCCGTTGTAACCTCGGTCTTGCGGCGGCGAATTTCCCACAGACGCTGGGATTGGCCGCCCACGGACTAAATTTAGCCGCTGGCACCTTGCGCCTTTCCGGGCGGCTGGATAATCATGGCGTTCAATCCAACGGGGCGGTGCAGCTGGCGCTTTCGGAAGTGACAGGAACTTACCAGAAGCGGAAATTCCAGTTGAACCCGGTGTGGGTACAGGTGAGTGCACAACGCAACGGCAAGGCCTGGAAGATCAGGGAGGGCGACTTGAAGCAGGCGACACAGCCCAGCGCGACATCGCCGGTTTCAACCCAGCTGGCGCTGCATCTGGCGGCGGGGGTGGGAACGACCCCGACGTACACGTTGCGCCTGGACGCCGCGCTGGCCCGGCTTTATGCGGAGGCTGCGCCGCTGGTGAACTGGCAGGGACGATCCATTTCCGGTGCTCTGCATCTGACGCTAGCGATGGCGCAGCCGTCGGCCTCGCGTCTGACGTATCACACCCGAGTGGCGCTTCAAAACCTGGCGGTGGCGCTCGCTGCCCAAGGCCCGCCGGTCCGCCAGAGCCGCGTACTTCTGGAAAGCCGCGGGACGATTCGCGCTCCGCACCATCATCTGCAATCCGTACACGCCAAGTTTTCGCTGCGCACCGCGGAGTTGGACGTATCCCAGGGCGTACTCGCCCTGCAGACTAAACCTACCGGTGCGCTTTCTACCGTTGCGGTGCAACTGAATGTGGAGCGGGCCTCGTTGGCGGCACTAAGCCGTTTGCTGGCGCCCTATATCCCGGCGTTGCGGCGTTATCGTCTTAGCGGGACCATCAGCAGGTCCAGCGTTATGGCGTCGGCCACGCCCCGCCAGATGAGCCTTTCCCGATGCCATCTGGTGCTGAATCGGCTGGGGTTGGCCACCACAACGGCGCGTTTTCAGGAACCGAAATTAACGCTTGATCTGGCCGGCTCCGCACGCACCGCAGGGGCCTTTCAAGCGACGCTTAAGCATTTTTCCCTGCAGACCGCTGACGGAGCGGCGGGCGTGCAGCTGCCCCAAGCCGTTTCGGTAGCCGAAGCCAAGCCCGGGGGGCTGGCTCTGGCCTGTCCGTCCGTCCAAATCAACAGCAATCTGCTCCGGCTGGAGCCTTTGCTGATCACGTTGGGCGTCATGAAAGCCGGAGAAAAACTGCAGGGTCAGTTGCATCTCACCGGCCAAGTGCAGAGCCACGGAAAGCGAATTAATCTCGGCGTGCAGGCCGCGGTTCAGAAGTATCAGTTGACCAGCCCCAAGGCTGCGCTGACCCTGCCGCCGACGAATATTGCGGCGAATGTGCAAGGGCGCTGGGATCGGGTCCGCCAAACGTTCAGCGCCACGCGGACTTGCAGCGTATCGGAAACCGCCATCCAGGGCGGAGGTTCGGACCAGGTGGTGTTGGCGAAAGGGTCCATGCTTTCGCTGACGCCGGCCGCTCCAGAAAATATTCACCTGCAAGTGGCGTACGACCTGGCGCGGCTGGAGAGTCTGTTACAGCCGTTGTTGCCGAAGGGGCTGGTCATGGCCGGCCGCCACCGCATGAACCTCGCAATTACCGGCCGGCTGGGCCCAGGCCCCGGGCTTAAAAAGTTTCGCAATTTAACGCTGGCGCCCGCGAGTTTTACCTTCGATAATATAACAATCGATGGAGTCAAGCTGGGGCCGGGGGCCATTCGTTTTCAACAACAAGGCGGCATCTTGACCCTGTTGCCCAGCCGCATTCCCGCTAATCAGGGTCAACTTAATTTGGCGGGCCAAGTGAATCTGAACCGGCCGGTGCCGATTTTCAGCCTGCGGGAGCCCCTGCCGGTGGCTGAAAATATCCAGCTGAACGGTAAATTGGGCGGCACGCTGCTGCGTTTTATCCCTTTGACCTGGGGCACACCGAGCCATGAAGTGCAGGTGGAAGGCGTGCTGAGCATGACGCTTCAGAATGCGCATATTCCGTTGCAATCCCAGGCGCTGCAACAGACGGGCACACTGGCGGGGACCTTCAGCATAACACATCTGACCACCAATTCGCCGCTGTACGGCCTGATTGGTAATCTCGTGCAGCCGCTCGGCACGCTCAACGGCTCGAACCTGCAAATGCGGGACAGCGGCATCCGGAAGACCTCGTTTCATCTGGCGCAGGGCAAACTGTACTACCAGAACCTGAATGTACTTATGGCTTCGTACGGCATGGATTTTTCGGGGTGGGTGGCGATGAACCGCCAGTTGAACGTGCAGGTGGGCGTCAGTGGCCAGGGCCTTACGCTGCCGATTCCCCTGGCGATCTCCGGCACGACGGATAAGCCCAAGGTGCATCTAAGCGGCAAACCGCTGAAAAATATCGGTCGCACCCTCAAGCAGTTGCCGAATTTTCTAGGCCACATCCTGGGGCATTAGCCAGGGTTTTCTCCAGATGCCGCGCCACAGTGGGTGCGGATGTTCGCGTTTGAAAACGTGGACTCCACCGCCGCCCAGTCGGCAGCTGCCCATCCGGGGAGCTTCCGATCTGGCGAAAAAAAAGCCCTGGGGACCGCCCCCAGGGCTTCTCCGAAGCGGAGCTGACGGAGTTCCAGCGTCAGCCTTTCCGCTGGACGAATACAAAGTCTTCCGAACCGTCCGGGGTGAAAATCGACATCCGGACGCCTACCGCCAGATTCAGCTTCCCAATCAGCGCATTGAATTGCGCCACGGACATGATGGGATGGCCTTGCACGCTGACGATGACCTCACCTGGCTGGATGCCAGCCTTGGCCGCGAGGCCCTTCGGATCCACCTGCGAAACGAACACCCCTTCGGGCGAAGCCAAGTTCAAGCGTTGGGCCTCTTGATCGGTAACCCCGCTTACCGTTAGACCCAAGGCCTTGGAAGCGGGACCGCCGGCTACGAACGGCGAATTCACACCGGCCCAAGCCATCTGGTTCGTGGCGGGCTGAGTGCCCAGCGGAACCGTCAACTGCAATTGCTGGCCGTTGCGGAAAATACTCAGCGTTACCTTTCGGCCGGGCGGCGTAGCGGCAACGGCGTTGCGAAAGGTGCTGAGATGTTTTATAGGCCGTCCATTGAAGGCTACAATCACATCCCCGCGTTTAATGCCGGCCTTGGCCGCGGGCGTGTTGGGTTCAACCTGCCAGACAAAGACGCCGTGATTACCCTTATAACCAAAGGAACGCGCCAGCTTGCGGACCACAGAAAAGCGTGGATCAGCCACATTCCGGATTTCCACCCCCAGATAACCGCGCACCACCTTGCCGTATTTGATCAGGGCATGGGTGACAGATTGGACCTCGTTGGCGGGAATAGCGAAGCCGATACCATCGAAAGACCCGGTATTGGTGGCGATGGCGGTATTGATGCCCACCACCTGCCCGCGCATGTTTACCAGGGGGCCGCCGGAATTACCGGGATTGATGGCGGCATCGGTCTGTAAAAAGTCGCCGTAGGTCAGGCCCTGGAGCTTGGGATTATGGGAAGCGATAATCCCCAGGTCCCGCCGCCCCTTGGCGGAGATGATGCCCTGGGTCATGGTATGCGTGTAACCGAAGGGCGAACCGAAGGCCAGCACCCACTGGCCCACGTGTACATCACGCGAGTTGCCAAGAACCGCCGCGGGAAGATGGCTCGCGGGTATTTTGATCACCGCCAGATCGGTCTTGGGATCCCGTCCCACCAGCTTCGCCGTGTAAACGTGCCCGTTCGCCAGCGTTACCTTGATGGATTTGGCGCCGCTGACGACGTGGTTGTTGGTGACGATGTAACCATCCGAGCGCAAAATCACCCCGCTGCCGATACCCATGAGCTTTTCTTCACCCCCCGGATGCGGAAGCAGGGGAAAAGTTCCTGGCGGAACGGCCCCCGGTGGAAGCATTTGGCGGAATCCCGGGGGCAGTTGGAAGTGAAACTGGAAATTGGGGCTTTGCCCCTTGATCACCTTGACCACCCGGATATTGACCACCGAATTTTTGATGGCGTGCTGAATATCTTCAAACGCCCGCGAAAGCTGCTGGGCACTGGCCAGGTCCGGATTATTGGCCGAAATCGCCGCGGCCGGCGGCGTGGCCGCGACCAGCACCCGGCCCTGGCCCAGGCTCACGAAACCAGCCATACTCGCGGCCAATCCCAACCCTACCAAACAGGAATACCGATTCATTTCCAAACCTCATCATCAAGTTATCTTGCTCGCACCAGCGGCACACGCGTCCACTGTCGGCAACCAACTCCTACGTTGCCGCACGCCGAAAAATCTTTCACTGGGGCGGAAGACCCGTTTAAGCCGCGGGCAACGACGGTGAAACCGTGCACACCGAGGCCGCAACCGAAAAAGCCGCGGATGTCGCGGATCACGCCAGTTCGTAAATGGTGAACCCATTATTCCGCCCCCTGGCATCGCCACGCCACGCACCTTCCCATGCCGTATAATCGATTGAACCAGAAAGAAGGAGGTGGTATGGGACAGCAAAATGTGCCGGGCCACGGCCCAACTCGGCCGGCAGTTCAGGGGAATCTTTTCGAGCCCCTCCGCGAACGAGACCAACCGGTGGAGCCAGCCCAACTTTGCGCCCACGAGCGCCGGCGTTTTTATGACCGGCTGGTGGAGGAAATGAAGCAAATCCATCAGCTGACCATTCGCAAGTGGCGCCGGCGAATGAGCGGCGTGGCCTATGAGCTGCATTACAGCAATGGCGACGTCAAACGCATGATCGCGGCGCCGCGGCCACGCTCGCCGGTGAGCGCTTCCATCTTTCTGCATGAAGTCGGGCACCACGCCATCGGCTTCCGCAAGTTCCGGCCCCGTTGCCTGGAGGAATACCAGGTCTGGCAGTGGACATTCCACCAGATGCGGCGACACGGCATTCCGATGGACTGGCGCGTGCAGCGACACTATCGCCGCAGCATGTATCACTATGTGCGCAAGGCCTTCCGCCGCGGACTGAAGTCCCTGCCGCCGGTGCTGGAAGAATTCCGCTCCTGGCCCGGGTAGTTGCCGCGAAATCGCAACCGAGGGGGGAGGAGTTGCGCAGGGTGTGGCCATAAATGGTGGCGGGCACGATCTTACGTGCCGTAGGTTGTCATACGGCCCGCGTCGTCGTGGCGGCGGGGGAGCGGCACATCGGAGTGTGTCCACCGGGGCGGATCTTCGACCTACCCCGATAAGCCACAATTTATGGCCACACCGGTTGCGGACCTCCGCGGACGTCGGAGCCGGGCGGTCAATTCGCGCTGAGCATGCTCACGGAGAGGGTCTTGCTGAGCCGGGTTTGACCGTGGGCATCCACGAGGCGCATGGTCAGATGGCGATTGCCCGCCGGGCCGCCGACGGCGATGACGCCAAAATTATGCGCCCGCACCGGCGCTCCGATCCGCCAGGCATTGCGCCACCGGGCCAAGCGGTCCGGGGCCAGTGGCGCCGCGGCCAGCGAGGAGCTGGTCAGATCATAGAGCGGATATTGATCGAGGGCGCGCGGATCCGCCGGACGGCGGGTCAGTTCGCCAAAGCCGTTGTGGCCGCTTAAGAAAACCACGCCTGACACGTCATGCGTAAACAGCCACTGCAGAAACTTTTCCCGTTCCGCGCCGAAGTTCGCCCAGCACTCATGATGATGGTACTTCGCCAGCATGGGGTCGCCATCAACGATGAGATTAAAGTCCGCGCGACTTTGGAGCAGGCGGCGTTTGAGCCAGGCCAACTGCGCGGCGCCCAGCATCGTGCCCGGATGCCCCGGCGCCGGCGGACGTCGAAAGGTGCGGTCATCCAATAGAAACACCTCCACATCGCCCAGACGGAACCGGCAGAAAGTGCCCAGCGTGGCGCGGTAGCCGTAGCCGGGATTCGGCCAATACTTTTCGAAGGCCAGCAGTGACTCATCGCGGAACACAAAGGACGCCCCGGCGTGCAGTGTGCCGAAGTCGCGATTATCCCAAGTGGCGTAAAGGGGGCAGATACGCAGCAGTCGCTGCCAACCCCGATAGCGGCGGGCTTGCGCGTAATGCTGTTCGATAAAACGCAGCGCGGCGTAATAGGTATACGGAAAAGCGCTTAGTTTTTTCGGTAGAAACATGGTGTCGCCGGCAAAAATAAACGCCCGGGGCTGGAGTCGGGCGATCTGGCGCCAGATGGATACATCAGGGTACCGAACCGTATCGCTGCCGGAACCGAAGGCCAGCGTAAAGTTGTCAAGGATCCGTGGCGCCGGATAGGTATGAATGATCAAGGCGGGCGGTGGCAGCGGAACGGGCGCCCCATTGGCCGTGAGCGTTATTCGGTAGTCCCGATCCGGCTGTAAACCGCCCAGGGGCGCGTTGACGATAAAAGGCGGTGGGCCGTGCACCGCGGTGCCGATCGAACAGACTTCCCGATTAGTGTTGATATCGAAGCAACGCACCCGCACGACATCGGAAGTGTCCAGTGCGATCCACACGCGGGCCGACGTGGAGGTGACCGCTCCAACCATAGGCCCGGCGAGAACCCGCACCGCGCGGGCAGTTCCCCCGCCGGTGAGCAGCGACGCCGCCACGAGGACGCCATAGAGCGCCTGACGTAATCGGGCGGGGATTTTGTGGGCGGCGGCGGGCGGGATGGCCATCGGGACTTCGGCGGCCGCCATGCGCAAACGGGACCCGCGGTTGGTACCGCATCCTGGCATGAACCGAAGGTCCCGCAGCCGGCCCCGTAGCTGGCCATGTCCAGATATGAAGCGCGAAATCCGGATGGTGCTGGAACTGGAAGCGGTCCATCGGACTGCCAATGGCCGCTGCGATTCCACCCGCGCCTGTTCACCACGAATCGGCCGCTTGGAACCATGGCCACAAAATCCGGCCTCCCTTGCGCCCTGTCTGCCCGTGTTCATTTTCTGCTAGCATCCGCCATTTATGCTATAATGCAATGTTATTCTACGTGAACCGGCCGGTCGCGGTAAACGTAGAAGAAATGGCGGCCCTTCGCCTCGGGCGAAGCGAGCACCGGCGGGAAAGAAGCCGTCCCAACCGGCCCGCCTAAGGCCGCAGAGGAGCAAGATCATGCGCAGGGATGTGGGCCAACCGAGCGCGGCAGGGAATGCCGCGGGGGGCGTGGGGATTAATCGACGTATTTTTTTCAGCGCCTTGGGCGCCGGGACCATGCTGGCTCTGGCTGGCTGCGCCGCCGAGCAAAATCAGAGCACTGATAATATCGGCGCGCTGCCCAACGGTTTTCTGCCGAACCAGGGGCTGGTTTCCAGCGGACCGGAGGACACCGGTTACGCTCCGCCGGCCAATTTCAAGATGAAAGTTTACCACGCCCCAGCGGCGGGTCCGGTGGCGCCGCGGGGGGTTCTGGGGATCATTCCCCGTTCCGCCTGGGCGTTGGCAGGTCCGAACATGCGTACGATCCAGCCCATGGATGGGGTGCGCTTAATCACCTTCCACCATACGGGCGATCCCAAGCCATTTTACGACGACAGCTTCGCGGGCACGGCCCGGTATTGGGAGCTGATTCGGGAATATCAACGGCGGGTCGGCTTTGAGGACATTGCTTACCATTTCGGCATCGACCGCGTCGGTCGGGTGTGGCAGCTGCGCCCCTTGCAATATCGCGGGGAACATGTGCGCGACGGTTTTGCCCCACCCCGCTGGCTGGACGAATATGTGCAACGCGCCAATTGCCCCACCCGCCCGGTGCATGGACGCTATGTCTGGAACGCCCATAATATCGGCGTGGTCAGCCTGGGCAATTTCATGTTGCAGCGGCCCACCGCGGCGCAGAAAAGCAAAATCGTCACGATCGGCCGTTTATTGCGCCGGCTTTATGGCATTCCAATTTACCATTGTTACACGCACCAGGAGTTGGTTGCCACGCTCTGCCCCGGCAGTCATCTGCAGCCGTACATGGAGCGTATCCGGCGCGATGCCATTCTCTGAAACCAAGTGCCGGATCGCGGGAGTCACACTTTGACCGGAACCCTGGCTGAAACGATCGTCCGCCACCTGGCTGCCGAAGGGGGTGGACCTCTGACGGTCGACGCGTTGACGCGACGCTGCGCCCCGGCTGATCCCGGCGCTGCGGAGCTGGCGGCGGCGCTGGAAACACTGCAGGCCGCAGGGCGGGTGCAAGCCCACCCCCAAGGGGGCTTTACACTACCCGTGGGTAAAGATCGGTGCACCGGTATTTTTCACGGCACCGCTCGCGGCTTCGGCTTCGTCACGCCGCTGCCGCCCGGACCCGGAGAAGACCTGTACATCGCGGCCGCCGACACCATGGACGCTTTGACCGGTGATCTGGTGGTGGTGCGCCTGGTGGGACCTCGGCGCGTCCCGGATCGCCGTGACCGCAGCCCGGTGGGACGGGTGGCGGATATCCTTTACCGCGCCACCAATCGCTGTGTGGGCACGCTGACCCGCGCCGGCGCCGGCTGGGTGGTGATACCGGATGGGGCATTATTTAAAGCGCCGGTGGTGGTGCGCGATGCCACGGCTAAAGGCGCCGCCGCGGATGATAAGGTGGTGGTGGAACTGCTGGAATATCCGCGAGGGCAGCGTCCCGCCGAAGGCGTCATCAGCGAGGTCCTGGGACCGCGCGGCGAACCGGAGGTGGAGTTGCAATCCGTGCTGCGGCGGCACGACCTGTCCGGCGCGTTTCCGCCGCCGGTGCTGGAGCAAGCGCGCCTGGCGGCGGCGGAATCGGGCGCTCCGGCCGCCACCAACCGCCTGGATTTCACCGCAGTGCCGACCATCACCATTGATCCGGAGGACGCCCGTGATTTTGACGATGCCATCAGCCTGCGGGTGCTGCCGTCCGGGGCCGGCGCCGCGGACGATGCGTCGGACGGAGCTTGTTACGAACTGGCCGTGCACATCGCGGACGTATCGCATTTCGTACCCGTGGACAGTCCGCTGGATCGGGAGGCGCGCCGCCGTGGCAACAGCGTTTACTTTCCGCGCTACGTGGTTCCGATGCTTCCGGAAATACTCTCCAATGGGGTTTGCTCGCTGCAAGAAGGGGTGCGCCGTCTGACCAAGACGGTATTGCTTCGCTATGATCGCCAGGGGCGCGTGCTGCAGACGCGTCTGGCGAACACCGTGATCCGTTCCACCTGCCGGTTGACCTACCGCCGGGCGCAGGCGGTCATCGACCACGCCCAAGGCCAAAGTCCCGCTTACGAGAAAGGCTGCCTGGATTCCCCTCCGCCGCCGGATCCGCCGGTCGTGCCGAAGGCGGTGGAGGAACTGCTGCTCAACATGGATCGGCTGGCCCGGGCCATCGAGCGGCGGCGCCTTGCGCAGGGCATGATCGTGCTGGATCTGCCGGAGGTGGAGCTGGTGATGGACGAGGCCGGACACGTCATCGATGCCCATCCCGAAGATGACTCTTATACCCACAAGATCATCGAAATGTTCATGGTGGAAGCCAACGAAGCAGTGGCTCGATTTCTCACCGAAAACGGGCTGCATGTCTTACGGCGCATTCATCCGGATCCGGACCAGCGGTCCACCGAGCAGGTCCGGCAGTTTATCGCGGTCACGGGGCGGCGCCTGCCGCAGACGCTGGACCGGCACGTGGTGCAGGAATTGCTGGATTCGGTGCGCGGCACCCCGTTGGCCTATGCGGTCCACCTAAGCGTGCTGAAAACATTCAGCACCGCCGAATATTCTCCGTTGCCGCTGGGCCACTACGCCCTGGCCAGCGCCAACTATGCGCACTTCACTTCGCCGATTCGCCGTTATGCGGATCTGGTGATTCACCGGTGCGTGGAGAGCGTATTGGCCGGGTCCCGCGCCGCCGGGTCGGAAACCGAGATCATGTTGTCGCGCCGCCGGCGCCGGTCCCGGCGCGCGGCTCCCGGCGCCGCGGCGCCAGCCGCGGCCGCCCCGCCAGCGGAGCACCCGACCGAAGTTTTCGCCCTTATGCCCGAGCATATCGGCAACGTTCCCACGTACGACACCCTGCTGCGGCTGGCGCGCCATCTGTCGTTCACCGAGCGCCGCGCCCAGGATGCCGAACGCGAATTGCGGACCGTCAAGGTGCTGCAGCTTTTGGCGGAACATCTCGGGGATGTGATCGATGGGGTCGTGACCGGCATCACCACCTTCGGCTTGTTTGTGCAATCCACCCGATTCCTGGTGGAGGGGCTGATTCGCCTGCCGGATTTGCGCGATGATCGCTGGCGTTACGATGAGCGCAGCGGATCGCTGCGCGGCGAACGAACGAACCGCCGCATCGCCTTGGGCGACCGGGCGCGGGTGCAGATTGTTTCGGTCAATGTGCCGGCGCGGCGCATGGATTTGCGGTTGCTGGAACACGGTTCAACCGTGGGCGGAGATGGCACGCTGCGCCGGGTGGAACCGGTGATTGCGGTGCGGTCCGCGGGCGGCGGCAAGGCGCTGACGCGGGGGAAGAAGTGTCGCCAGTCGGCTGGGCGAGGCGCTGGTCGGAACCAGGTTAAGTTGCGCCGTTGGCGCCGGGCGGGGCAGCCATGAAAGGCGGACTGACTTGGGGGGTGGCGGCGACGTTCCTGTTCGCCGCCGGATGCGTACAAACGCGGGTCATTCGGGACAACTCGATTAACGCCCAGCTGAATCGCAGCATTCCGCAGAACGGAAACTGGCGGATGACCCAATCCGGTTCCGGATCCTCCTCCGACCTTACGCCCAATGCGGTGCCGCCTGGAAAATTCATTTTCGGCCAGGCGCCGTGAATGGCGTGACGCTGGATTTGTGCCAAGGCCGACAGCTATGGGACCATGTCCAGAGGTACTGATCACCGCCGGCGGTACGCGGGAAATGATCGATGAGGTACGCTATTGGTCCAACATTTTCACCGGGCGGACCGGGCTGGATCTCGCCTTGCGGATGCTGGACATCGCGGACGTAACGTTGCTGACCAGCCAGCCGGAACCGGCGCGTTATTTGCAGGCGGTGCGGGGCGCCCGCGGCAGCTTGACGACCGATTATTTCCAGACCCACGCCGACTTGGAACGATTGCTGCCGCAGTGGCTTAAACGCCGGGCCTTTCAGGGAGTGTTTATGACCGCGGCGGTCAGCGACTATCAGCCGACCGGAGCTTTTGAAATCCTGCGCCGCCGCGTTATTGCCGGCCATCCGCCGCAATATGAATGGTTACTCCAGGACGCCCAAAAACCGAAAATCAGCAGCGCCGCGGAAGAGATCGCCTTCTGCGGTCGGCGCACCAGCAAGTTGATTGATCAATTCCGGACGGCTTGGCAGTATCGCGGCCTGTTGTGCAAATTTAAGCTGGAAGTGGGGATACCGGAGCCGGCATTGATGGAGGTCGCGCAGGCCAGCCGGCGCCGCAGCGGCGCGGACGTGATCGTGGCCAATACCCTGGAAATGGTCCGCGGTGCGGAACCGGCCGCGTGGATTATCGACGAGGCCGGCGCCACCCGTGTGGACCGCCGCGATTTGCCCGCAGCCCTGTGCGACTATGCGCTGGCGCGGCTGCGCTGATGACGGGGAACGGTTGGACGCGGCCAACCGGTTGCCGAGGGGCCGCTGGGATTATAAACTTAAGGGTTACCGATGATCGTGGCGGCGCCGTGGCTCGGTGCTAAGACGCGGGGTTCCGGCCGATGGCTATCGAACGAAGGGTGGTGTTGTTTTCCGGTCGGGTGCAAGGCGTGGGCTTTCGCCAAACTACGGTGGAAATAGCGCGGGCCTTTCCGTTGGCCGGCACGGTGCGCAATCTATCCGACGGGCGGGTGGAATTAGTGCTGGAAGGGATGCCGGAAAATATCAACGCCCTGCTGCGGGCGCTGCGGGAGGCCTTCCAGGGGTATATCACCGCGGAACAAAAGACCAGTGCGCCGGTTTGTGGCGAGAAGGCGCCGGTGCGCATCGCCTGGTAGTTTATTTCGGAGGACGGTGGCGGGCATGGGACGAATGACGTGGATTTACAGCGCCGCGCTGGTGGTGCTGCTGGTGTTGCTGGCCATCAGCTACGGATGGTACCAGCACCTGGCCTACCTGACCGGACACGTGGCGGTGGTGGCCGCCCAGGCGGGCAAGCAAAACCATCATGTCGCGGCCAATTACGCCAGCAGCCTGGCCGGGCAGGCCGACGCCGCCCGGGACTGGATGCTGGCTTTTTTTGTGGCCAGCGGTACCCTTATTATCGGTGGGTTCATTGAATATGTGGTGCTTCCGCTGCTTAGCCTCAGCCGCGTCGGCGCGATGACCCGGGTGACCTACCATGAGGCGCTTTGGCAGCCGTTTACCCTGATTGCCCTGGGCCTTTGTGTGGCGGCGATCGGGATTACGGCGTTCGTGCCGTTCAACACCTTCGGCGACGACACCAAGATGTACCGGGATGTGGCGCTATCGTTCATTCTTATGTTCGTCCTGGTAATTATGGTGTTCGCTACGGGCAAGGTGATCGACGAGGAAATCGAAAACCGCACCATGCTCACCCTGATGAGCAAACCTATCGCCCGCTGGCAGGTGATTGTCGGTAAATATCTGGGGATCATCTGCCTGATTTTCGTGAGCACGGCCGCCCTGACGCTGCTGGCCGGCACGTGCGCCTGGCTGCGTTATTTCAGCGATCACAAGATTGATATTCAGGCCGCCTCGTTCCAGGGCCGGCAGTTGCTGTTCTGGTACAACGATCAGTATATGCTCGCCCTGATTCCAGCGTTCGTTCTACAATTTATGGAGGTGGCCACGCTGGCCGCTGTGAGCACCGCCATTGCCACCCGCTTCGGCCTGGCCTTGAACATGACGGTCATCGTGCTCCTGTATATCGCCGCCAACCTCACGCGTTTTGTGCCGCTGCTGAACTGGCCTTCGCCTTGGCAGAGTTTGGCCAACGCGGTAAGCTATCTGCTGCCCTACCTGAGCAATTTCGATCTGAACCAGTGCCTCGTCTATCGGCACCTGACGGTGGGTGATCATTATATCAAAGGCGCGCCGACCTACGGTCAGGTCTGGCGTTACACCGGTCTGGCCTGCACGTATGGCGTGTTCTATATCGGCGCGGCGCTGGCCGTCGCCGTGGCCCTGTTTCGCAATCGGGAACTGACCTAGGGACTGTCAATCAATCGGCTATATATCCCATGGCGTAGCCGGGGCGATGATATAGCCGCCGACTTGTCGGCGGTGGTGCGGGCGAGGCCTCACACGACGCCACGTTGCACGCCCGGGCGCGGGGTGCCTATCGAAGCGCCACCGCCGGTGAACCGGCGGCTAGGTCGTGTTGACATTCAACTCTACCCATTGGGGCAGAATTATGGCTATATTGTACAGGGCATGGCCAGGGAAAGGCCGTGTGGATAGTACCAGGGAGGCGTACCCAGGTGCGACGACACGAGAT
>JAJYFE010000222.1 GCA_021785435.1 Planctomycetota bacterium | reverse complement strand
CCCGGATATTGCGAACGGAACCCCTCCGGGACCCTCGCGGCAGCCTCGCCAACCACCTCCAGCAACCGCACCAGCGAAAGGTTGCGCATGCGATCGGTTTCCAGGTCACCCCGGCTGCGGGTCTGCGTCATTGCGGCAGGCTCATGGACACTGTCCAGCACGTGGTGCACACGCACCAGGGGATCACGGCGCGACATAGCGTGGTGGAGCCGCAACTAAAATATATAGCCCCCGATCGAGGAGTCGCCTTTGGAGACCTTGCCGGAGGTGGATTCTCCGCCGCAAACCGGCGATTCCCCGCTGGCCAACATCTTCGGGCGGCGCGAACAGTTTCAGGCCGCGCAGAACCATCCCGTCATTCCCCTTTCGTGCGTTTCGTGGTTAAAAATCCGTGTAGGTCCATGTGATCCCCGCCACAGCGGGTAAACTATGGTTCTCCTGGCTGCGGCCAAGTTTAGTCGCCACGGCGACCGGGCCGCGCTGGGCTGAAAATTCCATATCCCTGCATGATCTGCTTCACTCCGGCGGAATGCCTTGCTCCTTCCGCCGCCGCTCCATGTACCAACTGTCATTCTTTTCTCTAAAGCTGGCCTCTCCTGCCAAAACGAAGCCTAGAGTCTCGTACAGTGCCTTGGCTTTCTGATTCGCTTTCAGAACGGTCAATGTGATCAGGGGCAGCCTCTTTTCGTCGGCCGCTTGTAATACCGTCTGCATCAGTCTGCGTCCCCACCCCTGGCCATGCAGGTATTCGTGAAGACCGATTCCGAACACCGGTTTGGGGGTGTCAATCGCCCAGATAAAACCGTGGCCCGCCAGACTGCCGTCCGCCCCCATAACGCCGAAATCAATGTTCCGCCCCGCCGCGGTTTTCCTGAGACTCTCCGCGATGTGGGCCTCCGTGACCTTTGCGCCTGCCCCAAACGGTTCAAAAAACGCCCTGACGCCCGCGGAGGCGGTTTGATAAAATCGCAGCAGGGCGGAGGCATCGGCCAAGGTGATGGGGCGGATGCACCATGATTCCATATTATCTTCTGTGGCGTAGGTCACCCGGATTTCTCCATTCAGTTACGAACGCGCCGATTCGTTCTTTGGCCCGCAGCGCCGACGCCCCCGTCCGCAGGTCGTCGGCCGATGGGGGCATCGGCACTACGCCGCGGCCGGCCGTTGTAGAGCCGACGCCCCCGTCGGCTAATCCCTGCCCGTAGCGCCAACGCCCTCGTCGGCTACAACGCTCTATACTTGTCTGTTTCGTCCTTAAAATCCGTGCAATCAGTGGTTCTCTTGCTTGTCGGCGCAGTTTCGTCGCCACGGTGACCCGCGCTGGAAGCTTCGTGCCCCCTGTGGCGAAATATCCGGCTTGAACCGCTGTTTTCGGCGACGTACCGCTCGTACTCGTCCTGCATAATGCGATAATTGGCCAGGGGGCATCCTTCAAATATGCTGTTGCTCGCCATGAAAACGTAGCCGCTGCCGGGTGAGGCGTGCTCCAGACAATAACGGGCGCTGCGCCGGATGGCCTCCTCAGGCCCCTCCTGAAGCAGATTGCATTGGACATTCCCGATCAGCGCCAGCTTGCTATGGGTTAATCGTTTCACTTCGCGGATATCCATGCCGGCCATGGGATCAATGGACTGCAGAGCCTGGGCCCCGAAGCTTAGGATCGGGTCCAGCAGCTTCATCAGGTTGCCGTCGGAATGATAAACGCCCAGCACGCCCAGACGGCGGACTTCCCCATAAAATTCCCGCGCGAATGGCGTCACCAATTCCGCAAAGATGTCCGGCGCAAAGTAGGGACCGGTATTGAACGCCACATCATTCGGAACATAAACCACATCCGCCCCGGCCCGCGCCAGCGCGCGGGCGCGTTCGATCCCTTCGTCGCGGAAACGCCGGGCGTCAGCCAATAGCCCGGCCCGATCTTCATACAAGCGCTCCGCAAACGCCTCATGGTCTTGGATACGTTCCATGCCCCAGAAGGCGCAGGCCAGGCCGATGATCCCGAATTCGTCTCCGACCCGATCCCGCAACGCGGCGATGACCTCCAGATTGCGGGGGCCGGTAAAAGGATGCCAGACAAAAATGGCGTCATGGCCCAACTCGCGGACGATGCGTTCATACAGGGCCACGCAGTCGTTGCGGGCGCCGCGCCGCGTCTCCGCCGTGCCATTCTCCAGCTCGGCTTCGGAAGGGAAGGGCCGGCCGCAGAGTTCCCGCACCAAGCAGAACATGTCGGTGCGGGCCGGGCGATCCACCGGTTGAAAGGTCAGCGAGCGGATGAAACGTTCCCGTGGCGTCATGGCTGTCTTTCCATGGGCGAACTCAAAGCGCCACCTGCGGGCTCACTTCCGCAGCGAGGACCTGCGCAAACTTCCGCACGGCCGGACCGGTCCGTTCATCCCTGGCCTGCGGAATCGAATCGTAGATCGACAGCGCCCGTTGCCGATAGGCGCCGGCAATCTTGCCGCGGTCAGCCTGGGCGCCTGCCAACTCAAGGAACACCCGCGCAAACCACAGTAAATCTTCCCGATAACTCTCCGGATCGGGAAACAGCGGCAGCGCGCATCCGCCTACGTCGGTGGCCTCCAATCGCTCCACTATCTCGGCATATTTGCTGCGCAATACCGCGTGTGACCACTGCCTTCGCGGATAATGCCCCCAGCCCGGCACGACCTCGAAGGCCTCGAATAACTCGCCCAGCACGGCTTGTTCTTTGCCGAAAACCTTGGCGCAGAATTCGCGCGCGACCTGGTCGGGGTCGGCGTCGGGATTTTGCAGAAATTGCCCCGCCGCGTATAAACTCAACAGATTCAGCTTGGGCGTCATCGTGTAGCACATGCCCCCCGCGTAGGGCGCGGCGCTGCGTTCCTCGCGCCGCCGCGCCGCCATGCGCGGCAACCGCCAATGGGGATAGCAAAGCAGTTCGCCTTCCGAGACGGAATAATCCCAACTTACAATGGCACGTTGTTTGGCGATTTCGCGCGCCCATGGCCGCGCGTCGCCGCCCATCACCGCGTCGCCATCGGGGCTGAAGCCCAAGTTTATCGCCACCATGCTGTCGGCGGGAAACTCCGGCAGGCGCTTCAGGAAATATTCCATGGCCACCCGCGCACGGTCCGGCGTACCCAGCCAGAAGTGCGCAAAGGCCCCCGGCAGGCGATACTTCGGGTCGGCTATCATCTTGAACGTTCCATCCCAGCCCGGCACGGAAACCATGTCCGTTCCCCAGCCGCTGAACGGTGTGCCCCATGTGCCGATCTCCACCCGGGCGCGCGGATTTTCCCGCTTGATCAGCTCCGTGATTTCCAACGCCAGGTCGACAAAAGTTTCGTGCGTGCAGCCGTTGCGGTTGCAGCCGCCCGGGTCGCCGGGAAAAATGCCGACGATGTCCGTACCCTCCAGTTCCCGCACCCAATGCCGCCACAAGCGCAGCAGCAGCTCTTTTTCCGCCGCCACGTGTGGGCAGGCGAAGAACCAGTCCGCGCCCATCGTGTTAACGGTGAGGAGACACTTTGTCTGGAGCCCCATCCCATGCGCCAGTTCGGTGACCCGGCGCATCGTCGCCGCAAAA
>JAJYFE010000097.1 GCA_021785435.1 Planctomycetota bacterium | reverse complement strand
AGCCACGCGAAGGAATCGTAAGCACCGCGTTTCAACGCGGTGAACCGATGGAGATAGGGCTTGGGTTGCAGGGATTAGGTTTTGGCGGCAAGGATGTGAAGGGAGCATAAAAAGAAGGTGTTTTCGCGGCCTTCGCGGCTTCGCGTGAGATAACGATGTTTGTATCGCTCCGGCGGAAACAGGTTTTGTTCAACCCGGCTTGTGTGCCCCGGACCTGTCGGGCAGTCGCCTCCGGCGACATTCCGCGGGTTGAAGATTCGCCTCTGGCGAGGCAGGTTCAATCTGTAGAGCCGTCGCCCTCGACGGCGGGCGTAAGGAGGTGCTTTATGGCGCGCAATAGCTCAACGTCTTCTTTCGCTTCCCCCGTAGCGTCGTCGCCCCCTGTCGCGTCGTCGCCCCGTGTAGGGCCGTCGCGCTCTGTAGAGCCGTCGCCCCCGACGGCTCGCGTAAAGATTATGGTCCCTTTTTTACAGGAGTTTCCCATGAAAGTGCGAACAGGTCTCAAGTCGGCGACAGTGTGGATCGGGGCTACACTGAAGTCCGCCATGCAACTCGTGGTTTTCAGCCTTAAGCTTCTGGCTTCCGGCCGAAAGGAATTGCGGTCCCAGCGCTCCTTGGCAGCACCGTCACTTCGTGCCCTTTGTGGTGGATTCTCATCCACGTTGGGCGTGCTTTTCGTGGGCCTCGCCACGGCGATCCTGTCCATTGGCGAATGCCTGGGGGTGGCGTTCGGTTTCCGTACCGCGCTTAACCACTGTGGCTACAAGGGGTTAAGAGCACGCTTTAAAGGCGCGTTAGCGTTTACCTTGATCGAGCTGCTGGTGGTGATCTCGATCATCGCGATACTTGTTTCAATCCTGCTGCCAGCCCTGGCCAAAGCCCGCGAACTGGCCAATCGCGCCGTCTGCATGGCCAATATCCGCGGGATCATCCAGTCCATGGTGACGTACGCCCAGTCGAACAACGGGACCTTCCCAAATACGTATCCCGACACATACGGGAGCGGTTCGGGTATGCAAACTTATGATAACATGCCCATGATTGACGGCCAATCTCCCAACCCCACCTACGCCGCGACAGCACAGCAAGTGGTGCAGGCGTATTTTACCGCCACCCACTGGAATGGGGCGCTACCGATGGTCGGGATGTGGTTCCTGGTGCTCCAGGGCTATACCACGCCGGCGAGCTTTATCTGCCCGTCCGATCCCCTCGCCACCGGACCGTCGCAGGAATACTGGCATAAGTGGAATGGTGCCATCGTCTACAACTCTCAGTGGGGTGGCATCGCGGGTGGCTTTTATAACGGTGTGGGAGAGATGGCGGGCAATGGCATCGGCAATCCCTACGGTCAGGGCGAAAGCTATTCCATCGCTTTTGCGTGGCCGTGGGAAAATGGCAAGGTCGGTGAGCTGCCCGGCCAGTGGTGGACCACCACCGGTGCCGACACGCAGGTTCCGTTGGTCAGCGACATGGCGCCGATAGATTCCCCCGGCGGCGGTGACACCGGCGGTGTGTTCCAACGCATCACCACCACCCTACCCACGGCCAACACCTACGGTCCCTACATTTACAACTCTGGCAACCATGCCGGCGATGGACAAAACGTGGGCTTTGGCGATGATCACGTCATTTGGGAAATATCGCCCTATGTGGGCCAGAATGGTGATAACATTTTCACCTACACCACTGCCACGGGCGTAGTCAACGGCGCCACGGATGCCAGCCAAGTAGGGCTTCGGGGGACGGGAAAAGCGGTGCCCGCGCCGCAGATTCAGACGCTGGCGGCGCCGTTTGACACTTGCGTGGTACCGGCGCGAACCGTGAATCCCAACTACGCCGCCGCCGCCACTGGTATAGGCTATAACTCTGTGAACAGTGCGTGGTAATTCATTCTTCAAGGACGAATCCATGAAGAAGGATGCGGTCCACAAGGAAAGGGTATGAAGCTAATCCAGTTTTACACTTGGATGGCACTGACCGTGCTGACCATCCCCACCTGTGCCACTCTGGCCTCGCGGGTCCGCGCGGTAAGCCACTCGATGGCCACGGTGGCCGCGGGTGCTCGGACCGGAAAAAACTTAACACAGCCGCCGGTGGTCCGCGGCTTTGTTAGCGCGTGGAGAGTTGTCAAACCGCACTATTTCCACGACGCCCGGAGTTGGGGAGCCGACGTGCTCCGGTTGCAGCTTCATCCCGGCGCATACGCCAGGAATCACCATGAGCCGTTCTGGCAGGCGTGGCCGTCGTTTTTGGATCAACTCGTGCTCCTTATTCGCCGGGCCCAGCGCGCCGGCCTGAAAATCGTACTGGATTTGCACGACCCTCCGTACAACCCTTCGACGGCCAGCCCGAAGGTTGCCGGTACGCGGGCCTATTGGAAAAGGCCCGGCTTGGCGCACAGATATTGCCACGTGTGGCGCGACATCGTCTCCAAAACAGCGCCGTGGCGAAGCTCCATCTACGGCTACGACTTGTACAATGAGCCACATATCTCTCCTCAGCCTCCCAAGCATGGCGCCCTCGCCCCGCCGCAGTGGCGGCCACTGGCGATTAAAATCATTGAAACAATTCGCGAGCTGGATGAAAAGACATGGATCATATATGAGGTCGCACCGTACGACTCACCCGGGGGATTCGGGAACCTAACTCCGTTGCCGGATACGCGTGTTCTCTACAGCGTGCATTTCTATAATCCCTGGGCCTTCACCGCGCAAGGCCTTTCCAAAAACCTTCCCAGGCCGGTGCATTATCCCGGCATGATCCAGGGGGTAATGTGGAACAAAAACAAGATGCTCCAGACGCTGGAGCCGGTGATTCGCTTCCAGGATCGTTACCATGTGCCGATCTACGTGGGTGAGTTCAGCGTGATCTGCTGGGCGCCGCAGCGCAGCGCGGCTCGCTGGCTACGCGATGCGATTAATATTTTTGAAGCGCACCATTGGTCCTGGACTTACCACGCCTTCGGTGAATGGCCCGGCTGGGATCTACGCTACAGCGGCCAGACAAAAACCGGGCAGCCCCGTCTCGCCGGGCACGAAACCTCTCGAGCGAAGGTGATCCGGGCCGCCTTGGCGAAAAATCAGCGCAATTTAGTCCGCACTGCGGTTGAAGAAACAGAATGTCGTGACCCACAATAGTATCCGTCTTGTTAGAGATGGCTCTATGCGAAGAAACGCGGCGTCCGAGGACCTTAAGCCAAACATATTTATCACCCGCATGGCTCTAGTGGCGCTGCCCATGGCGACCTGCGCCGCTCCTGTGCCGAAGACCTGTGCGGCAAGCCACGCGGTGGCCATGACGGCCGCCGGTGGCCGGGCAAGGCAGATTCCAAAACCACCGCCGGTGGTGCGTGGCTTTGTGAGCCCGTGGAAATTCTCGTTCTTCAGGCCGCATTATTTCCATCTTGACGTCCGGAGTTGGGGGGCCGACGTGCTCCGGTTACAGGTTCGTCCCGGCGCTTACGCGGAAAAGCTGCGTGAAACCTTCTGGCAGGCGTGGCCGTCGTTTTTGGATCAACTCGTGCTCCTTATTCGCCGGGCCCAGAGCGCCGGCCTGAAAGTCGTGCTGGATCTGCATTCTCCTCCGTATGACACTTCCACTGCCAGCTATAAGGTCAGCGGTACCCGGGCATATTGGAGGAGATCCGGCTTGGCGCACAGATATTGCCATGTGTGGCGCGACATCGTCTCCAAAACAGCGCCGTGGCGAAGCTCCATCTACGGCTACGACTTGTACAATGAGCCACATATCTCTCCTCAGCCTCCCAGGCATGGCGCCCTCGCCCCGCCGCAGTGGCGGCCACTGGCGATTAAAATCATTGAAACAATTCGCGAGCTGGATGAAAAGACATGGATCATATATGAGGTCGCACCGTACGACTCACCCGGGGGATTCAGGAACCTAACTCCGTTGCCGGATCCGCGTGTTATCTACAGCGTGCATGTTTATAATCCCTGGGCCTTCACCGCGCAAGGCCTTTCCAAAAACCTTCCCAGGCCGGTGTATTATCCCGGCATGATCCAGGGGGTAATGTGGAACAAAAACACGATGCTCCAGACGCTGAAGCCGGTGATTCGTTTCCAGGATCGTTACCGTGTGCCGATCTACGTGGGTGAGTTTAGCGTGATCCGTTGGGCGCCGCGAAAAAGCGCGGTGGCATGGCTCCGTGACGCCACCAGCATTTTCGAGCAGTACCACTGGTCGTGGACCTGCCTCAACTTTGGCGAATACAACGGCTGGAGCCTCAAATACGGTTCGCAATATTGGAAGCCCGGTATGCCCCCACCGAGGCCGCCTCGGCACGAAACCGCCCGCGCCCGGGTGATTCGGGCGGCGCTGGCTAAAAATTGGGGGCCTTAGGATGCGGTCGGCGGCAATGGTGCAATTTCTTCGACAACCGAGGGGTTCCATCGCGTCGCGGCACGCGGTGAAAGGCGGCTGCTCACCGGCAGCTGCCGCGACCCGAGTGACAGAAACGCCTTGTCCAACAGGGCGAGGGATGGTGGGTACGTCCAAAGAAAAGGCGGCTGAAGGGTCAAAAAAAGGGCACGGTGGCGGTGGTATGTTCGCTTGGCAGTTCTCCAACGCCGACGTGCAGAAAGCGTGGCGGCGGTATAGTTTCAACATGGCGCGTTGGTGGGGTGATTTTCCCCGTCCCCTTCGGGCGCCACAGAATATGTTTGCCACATATCCCTGGGCGATTGGTCCGTTCACTAAGTATGCCGGTAATCCGGTGCTGGCGCCGACCGCGGGCGCCTGGGACCAGGGGCGAATTGGCGGCGGCGTGCATAACGGAGCGGTTCTGTTTCGGCGCGGGCGATTTTATTACATCTATCGTGGCGAACGGCCTTGGCATAAGAGGCCCGGTTACATCTGCGATATCGGTATCGCCACGAGCCGGGACGGCCTCCACTTCACGAAAGACTCCCGCCACAGTCCGTTGTTTCACAACGGTCGTTATCGCCGGTACAGCTACGAAGACGTCAGCGTCGCCGAACATGACGGCATGTACTATCTGTTCTGCAACCAATGGCTATGGGATCGGCAGGGTGATCCGCGGGTCAATGGAACCTTCCTGGCGATTTCTCCGGACCTGGTGAATTGGAAGCGGGTGGGCATTGTCTTCCCCCAAGCCCGTCGTATTCACCGCAACGCCGTGGTCCTCCAGGATCCTCGCAATCGCGCCGTACCCGTGAACGGCAAGTTTGTCATGTACCTCAACAATGGCCTGATGGCTTATTCCACGGACATGCGGCACTGGGAATCCCACGAAGTTTCCAACCATTGGCCCGGCGGGGAAGGATGTTTTGCCCTGGCCAACCACTGCCCGGAAGATCCCGAGCGAATCGTCCTGTTCACCGGGGGGCCTCATACGGGACATTTTTACGCGATCGGTCAGGTGTTGTTCTCGACGCGGGACCCCGAACGACCGTCGGAATATCTGCCGCGACCGGTGTTAACGGCGGATCCGGCGATTCCCCACGAACATGGGTTCTCCGCGGCCGACCCAACGAAAATGATTTCCAGCTTTGCGGATTGCATATTTTTTAACGGCTTGACGCAGCACACGGGCCGTTGGTGGATGTATTACGGCGGTAGTGAATATTACACGTGCCTGGCAACCGCATCTGCCGTGAGGAAAAAGGTAGCTACCCACGACCCGAACAATTGGTAGCGATGAAAAAACGTGCTGGGAAAAGGGGCTGTCGTGAGGAATCAGGCTGCGTGGTTGCGTCGCCGCCCCGCAAGTGCTGCGGTGAACCGGCGGAAATCCCGATAGCTATCGGGATTCAACGCGGCTTGTGTGACCCGGACCTGTCGGGCAGTCGCCTCCGGCGACATTCCGCGGGTTGAAGATTCGCCTCTGGCGAGGCAGGTTTAGTAAGGAGGTGCTTTATGGCGCGGGAAAGTCCTAAATCTCGTAGTGGGTCCCTGGTAGAATCCCGGCGTACCGGGATTCGGAGCAATTCCTTCGTCCATCCTTTACAGGAGTTTTCCATGAAAGTGAGCGAGAAGGTATCAAGCCTCGCCGTAGCGGGTCTCCGATCGTTATGGTCCTGCCTAGTGGCTCTCACCGTGGCGAGTCTTCGACTGGCAAGCGTACTGGCCGAGGGCGTGGCGCTGGCCACGGAGAAAGTGATTTCAGGGATGGGCGCCGTTTTGAATGTGGGGCTTACGGCCTTCGCTATCGGGGTCCTGTCCATCGGCGAAGCGCTGGGGGTGCTGATGGGCTTCCAGATGGCGTTGAACCAGTGCGGTTTCCGCTCGCGGAAAGCCCGCTTTAAGGCGGCGGCGGCGTTCACGTTGATCGAGCTGCTGGTAGTGATCTCGATCATCGCGATACTCGTTTCAATCCTGCTGCCAGCCCTGGCCAAAGCCCGCGAACTGGCCAATCGCGCCGTCTGCATGGCCAATATCCGCGGGATCATCCAGTCCATGGTGACGTACGCTCAGTCGAACAACGGGACCTTCCCGGCTGGTATAAGCATTGTGCCCCCCAACACCGTTGGCTACATGATGGGACCGCGCTTTAGCGATACCTATAACGCCAACGAAAACACTGCCCAAGAGGTGGTGCAGGAGTGGTTTCAATCATCCGCATCGACTTCTTGGCACAACGACCGCGACCCGCAGGCTTGTATGTGGCTGCTGGTGTTGCAAGGCTATTCGACGCCGGCAAGTTTTATCTGCCCCTCCGACGCCATCGCGGCAGGCCCGTCCCTCGAATACTTCTTCGACACCAATCGGGGCCATACGGTCTACAGCAGCAATTTTGGTGTCATGTCTCCCAAGGGCAACGTCATAGGGGCCGGGCTCACCAACTCGCTTGGCCAGGGTGAAAGCTATTCGATCGCGGCCCCCTGGCCATATGAGAACACTCAATACGCCGCAGCGCCAGGCCGATGGTGGACCACCAACGGCGCCGACAGCCAGGTTCCGCTGGTCAGCGATATGGCGCCGATAGATTCCCCCGGCGGCGGTGACACCACCGGCGGGTATCAACGCATCACCACCACGCTGCCGACGGCGAATACTTACGGTCCCTATATCTACAATTCCGGTAACCATGCCGGTGACGGCCAGAACGTGGGCTTCGGCGATGACCACGTCACTTGGGAAATCTCTCCCTACGTGGGCCAGGACGGTGACAATATGTTCACCACGCACAACTATTTTACGGGTACCGTAATCGTCAATGGCACCACGGACACCAACCAGGTGGGGGTGACGCAGGGGGCTCCGGTGTGGACGTATAACTTAAAAATACGTGCGCTATCGGCTCCTTTCGACGTCTGCATGGTCCCGGTCCGGACAGTGAGCCCGACCAAAGCTGCACAGGGTGCGGCATGGTAACGGTGATGCCAGCCGGAACGGGGCGGAGCACTCGGAGCATTCGCCCAAGCGGCGCGGCACCCGCCAGGAGAGCACGAGGATGTCAGGCGGTCACGGAGTTCATCCTGGCGGTTTAGCACGTCCCGTCATCGCCCAGGAGGAAGCCGGTCATCGACCCTTCCTGGCCGGCCCACCGGGTGCTGGGTCTCGGGATCCAATGGTGATCACCGGCGGCAGGAAGGAAGCGGGACAGGCTTTGTTAGGCCAGATGAACATGGGGCCTTGTCGCACCCGGATGAGGATAACAGTGCCAGTGAGCCGGCGCGGCGGCTTACCGAAATGGCGCCAAGGCCCGTGTGGCATCGCGCCGGCCATTTTCGAGGAAGATATGAGCTTACGTCACTCCTTGCATCGCTCATGCGGCCTGGCTGCGCTGGTGTTACTGGTGCTAACGGCCACCGCCGCCGCCGGGCCAGCGCAGGGTCCGCAACGGCTGGCATTGCAAAGGCATGTCTACGCGCCGCCGCCAGTGGTGCGCGGTTTTGTCAGTGCCTGGATGTTCCCCTTCCCGCCGCGTTACTTCCGGGAGGCGCGCGAGTGGGGCGCCAGCGTCATGCGTCTGCAGCTTCATCCCGGCTATTTTGCGGAGGAGCACCACGAAACCTTCCGGCAGGCCTGGCCGAAGTTCTTGCATCAGCTCGTAGTCCATATCCGCCGGGCGCGGCGCGCTGGGCTGAAAGTGGTGCTTGATTTACACGGACCACCGTATCGTCCTTCGACGGCAAGTCCGAAGGCGGCTGGCACCTGGGCCTATTGGAAAAATCCCCATCTGGGGCGCAGGTTTTGCTGGGTCTGGCGCGATATCGCCAAAGCCGCCAGGCCGTTGCGCAGTTCTATTTACGGCTATGACCTGTACAATGAGCCGCGCATGGATACCAGGCATGGTTCGATTGCTCCACCGCAATGGCGGCCGTTGGCGATCAGGATTATCCGAAGCATCCGAGAGGTCGATTCCCTAACGTGGATTATATTCGAGGTTGCGCCCTATGACTCGCCGCGCGGGTTTAAGGGGCTAGCGCCGCTGCCCTACCGCCGCGTTGTCTATAGCGTGCATTTTTATGAGCCCGGCCCATTCACACAGCAGGGGCTGCCCAATCATCCCAAGGCCGGGACGGTGCGCTACCCCGGCGTGATCTATGGTGGCAGGTGGGGTAAAACCGCGATGCTACACGCTCTCTTGCCGGTGATTCGCTTCCAGAACCGTTACCACGTGCCGATTTACGTCGGCGAGTTCAGCGTCATCTGTTGGGCGCCGCGGAACAGCGCCCTCCGGTGGCTGCGCGATGCCATTGGTATTTTCGAAGCCCACCATTGGTCCTGGACTTACCACGCCTTTGGTGAATGGCCCGGCTGGGACCTACGCTACAGCGGCCAGACAAAAACCGGGCAGCCCCGTCTCGCCGGGCACGAAACGTCCCGGGCGAAGGTGATCCGGGCCGCCCTGGCCAAGAACTGGAAGCGTTAAGATGCGGTCAGCGGCGGTGGCGCACTATTTCCGGCGTCCGACGGGCCTCGGCGGGCTTGGGTTCGGCATTTCGGTCTTGCTGGCGATAGCCGGCACAGCCGGCCCGGTGCGGCTGGCCAGGCGCCTGGCGTTTCGCACAGGCCGCGCCTTGCCGACCGTTTCCGATATTGTTTGTGGGCAACAGCAGTACGCGATACGGCTTCAGTGACCAGACAGTTCGGCAGTTGGGATGGAACCACGCTACCGGGTACGAGGCTGGGGTGACGTGAACCTGGCGCTTAGTCTCTAATCGGGAAAATCTTACTCCGCCTGCGCAGCATATTCTTGAGCCCCACGATTTGGCTCATTGCCCGTGTGGGCCTGAGGGTCTTGCTGAAACCGTGGAGATTTGGCTTTTGGTTCTTGGTTTCGACTATGCCGGGTTAGGAGACGGGACGATGATTGTGCCATTGCATCGAAGAACACTGTCCATTCTCTTCTCGCTTCTGCTGATGGGCATGACAGGCGGTCCGGTCCCTGCCGACACGGCGACGCTGCCAATGTCCCCCTCGCGTTACCACCGAACGCTGGCGATTCCCCCTCTCTCCATGCAAGCCCTGGACCTTCGTTCCTGCTTCGGCCGCGTCGACGCTGCCGGAGCCTTGACGATAACGCTGCGACAGCACACCGGTAACACCTACGCGGTCATTGCACTCGTACCGCGGCCAAAACATGCACCCATTCACGGCCTTGAATACACCCTGAGCTTTGACACGCGGTTCAAGAAGCTCGCGCCGGGCAATCCTGGAAAGCTTGGCCTGGGGCTTTGCGACAGCCGAGGGTGGACCCGGCAAATCCAATCGGCGATCAGCATCCCCGGGGCGGAAAAAGCCACGACTTGGACCCGTCTGGCGGGGATATACCATCCCCTGCCGGATGGCCGGGGTGTCCAGATCGTCGTTCGTGTGGAATCGGGCCGGCACACCGTCAGCGGAATATGGCAAATCCGCCATATGCGCTTGCGGGCCCTGTCCCGGCCAGGTATTTCGCCAGCACAGCTGGCGCTGCTGAAGAGAGTAGTCGTGCCCCAATGGGAACGCCGCCACGCGCCGCCGCCGGCGCGCGGTTTCAACATCCAGACCATCATCCGATCCTGGTCCAAAAGCGGGCGGGGCGGGTTTCTGCCCGGGGTCAAATTTTTTCAAACCGTCCGGCGGTGGGGGGCGACCGTGGTGCGGGTGCCCCTGGATCCCGCCGGCATCGCCCGGGACCGCGGCCGCAATATCTGGGCGCTTTGGCCGCGGATACTGGATGAAGTTGCCGCCACCGTCAAGAATGCCCGGCTGGCCGGGGTTAAGGTAGTGCTGGTGCTGGGCAACCCGCCGCTGGCCAATATGGCGGTTTCGCACGACAGCAGTGCTTTCTGGCATCAACCTGATTTGGCGGCCGTTTTCTGCCGTATCTGGCGGGACTTGGCCAGGAAGCTCAAATCTTACGACCGCACGATCTATGGCTACGACCTGTACAACGAGCCGGTCGATCCGGCCCAAAGCGGACCACCGCGGCAATGGCGCCCGCTGGCCATTAAAATTATCCGCACTATCCGCAGGATTGACCGAAAGGTTTGGATTATCTATGAACCAGGGCCTTGGAATAATCCCTCCGGCTTCGCCCACTTGTACCCACTGCCGTTTCGCAGGGTAATGTACAGCATCCATTTTTATTCGCCGCGGGCCTTCACGCACCAGGGCGTTTATGACACGCGCAACACCGACCTCGCCCACGCCATGAAGATGATTAATGTGAATTACCCCGGAGTCATCGGCGGCGTGAGATGGAACGAGCGAAGGCTGAATCAGTTGCTGGCGCCGGTGGATCGGTTTCAGGCGAGGTGGGGCGTGCCCATTTTTGTCGGGGAGTTCGGCGCTGTGCGCTGGGCGCCGCGCGGTTCAGCGGCGCGATGGTTGGCGGATGTCACGGCTTTGTTCAACCGGCGCCGTTGGGCCTGGTGCTTTTTGGCGTTTCGCTCTTGGAATGGCTGGAGTTTGGAATATGGTAACAGTTTTTGGCGCCAGGGCATGCCCTATCCCAAGCCCGTTCGCTACGAAACCGCCCGTGCGCGCGTCATCCGGGCCGCCTTGGCTAAAAACTTACGCCGTTGATTGGCATCCTGGCCAAAAGAAATGGAGATAATCGGTGTGATTAAAGTTGCTATGATTGGCGCGGGCAGCGTGGTGTTTTCTCGTAACCTCCCCGGCGACATTCTGAGTTTCCCCGAATTCAAGTAGACCTGTCTCAGTTATATGGATGTTAATCCGGACCACCTGGCGGTCGGTGCGGAGGGTTTGTGTATTTTGGCCACGGCGGACAGCAAGGAGCAGGCGAGCGCCCTGCTGCAACGGTGCAATCGGCCGGCGACAGCGGCTTCTACCATAAGTAAAATTAAGGTTTCGGATGCCGCGCCATGGTGGAGATGAATTCGCGCGAAAGAATGCTGGCCACGCTGGCTTTTCGCGGCCCGGACCGCCTGCCGGTGGTGTATCACCCTTCCCCGGCCGGGTTGTACCACCACGGCCAGCCTCTGCTGGATCTGTTTCGCCGCTATCCGCCGGATAATCCCGTCGATTTTGGCACGGTCCCCCAGCCTCCAGCCGAAAGCCTGCGTAATGGCCGTTACTATGAGCGCCGGACTGATGCGTGGGGAACCCAATGGGAATACCTGCACTTCGGACTGGCCGGTATTCCCTGCGGTTACCCGTTGGCAAACTGGCAGGCGGAGGAAAAGTACCAGTTCCCCAGCCTCTGGCCCGAAGGTACGGCGGAATTTATCGCCCAACATCAGCTCCGATTGGCGCAGCAACAGCAATATCTGGTCTTCGCCGGATGGGTCTCGATTTTCGAGAAGCTCCACGCGTTACGGCCCATGGACGAAGTGCTGGTGGGATTGCTGGAACGGGATCGGCATCTGCTGCATTTGCTGGACCGGTTGACGGACTACTGGCGCCGGGTGATTGAAATGGAGTTGGCCAGCGGGGCCGAGGTGCTTATGTTCGGCGATGATTGGGGCGCCCAAACTGGACCGATTATTTCCGTGGAGCTGTTCCGCGAGATATTTCGGCCGCGCTACCGGGAGTTATTTACCGAAGTTCGCCGTCGAAACGGGAGGGTATTTTTTCATTCTTGCGGGCAATTAGGGCCGATCCTGGATGAACTTTTTGACTTGGGCGTCGATGGCCTGTGGCCGCAGATCGCCTTTGTGGACAGTGCTGATTTCGCCCGGCGTTGCCGGAAGCAGGCGGTGACATGCTACCTCCACCCGGATCGCCAACAGCTGATCCCCCATGGCACGCCCCAGGCGATTGAGGTCCGCATCCGGACCTACGCCGAACGGTATCACGGATTAGGCGGCGGCGCGATTTTCTACATCGAGATTGAAAATGACGCCCCGTTTGGCAATGTAGCGGCGTTGATTCAGGCCGTGCATAAATGGCGCTGAACGTTCAAGGCAAGAAAGGATGGACCATGGAATCACAGCTGGAACTAACGCAGCCCGGTGCGATGGGCTTTCGGGAGACGCCCGGCCGGCAACCACAGGCCGGTCCCGGCGACCGGGGCGGAAGCGTTCCTCTGAATGGGCGCTGGGCGTTGCGCTATGGTCCCCAGGATGCCTTGGCCCCGGAAAGTCCCGCGGCTCTACAGCGTTCCCAATGGCCGACGGTTGAGGCGACGGTTCCCGGTAATGTGGAGCTGGATCTGATCGCGGCGGGCAAATTGCCGGAACTATATCGCGGCCATCGCATCTACCAACTGCGGCCCTATGAAACTTATCGTTGGTGGTATCAGCGTCGCTTTCCCACGCCCCGGGTCCCACCGGGGCATCGGGTGTTCCTGCAGTTTGATGGGCTGGACTGCCTGGGCACGATATTTCTCAACGACCACCGGATCGGAAGCACCGACAACATGTTCATCGGCCACAGCTTCGAGGTGACGGATATCCTGCGCTCCGATCGGGAAAATGAGTTGTTCGTGCGTATTGATTCAGCGGTGCTGGCCGGGCGAGAACACCAGCCGGCGCCCGGTGAATTTTCCTTTGGCGGAAACTGGGAATCGCTGTTGATTCGCAAGGCCCCGCACATGTACGGCTGGGACATTATGCCGCGTGTGGTATCGGCCGGTTTGTGGCGGCAGGTGCATCTGCTGATCGTGCCGCCCACCCGCTGGCGCTCGGTCTATTGGGCTACGCTGGCCGTCGATGTTGCGCGGCGTACCGCCAGGCTATTGGTGGATTGGGATTTCACCACCGAACAGGCCAACCTTGACGGTTGGCGGGTGCGGATCCGCCTTAGCCGCGACGGCCAGAGCCAGCACGGATCCGAACACGCCGTCCTAAGCCACCATGGCCGCGCCATACTGGATATCCAGAACGCCGAATTGTGGTGGCCGCGCGGCTATGGCCCGGCGAGCCTCTATCACGCCCGGATCGAGTTATTGGACCCCGATGGCGGCATTCAAGCGGTCCATGAGCAAAAGATCGGCCTGCGTACGGCGCAGTTGCAGCGCACAGATATTCTCTCGCCGGGAGGCGCCGGGGAGTTCGTATTCGTCGTCAATGGTGAAAAGATTTTCGCCAAGGGCACGAACTGGGTGCCTTTGGATGCCTTCCACAGCCGCGACGGGCGGCATCTGGATGCAACTTTCCAGATGCTGGTGGACCTGAACTGCAACATGGTTCGCTGCTGGGGCGGCAACGTTTACGAAGACCACGCCTTTTTTGACCTCTGTGACCGCCACGGCGTGATGGTCTGGCAGGATTTCGCCCTGGCCTGCGCTATTTATCCCCAAACCGATGGGTTCGCAGCCCGGATCCGCGCTGAAGCCGAGGCGGTGGTGCTCCAGCTGCGGTCGCATCCGAGCCTGGTGCTCTGGGCTGGCAACAATGAAATAGATGAGGCCTACACGTGGGCCAGGCCCAGCCAGGACCCGAATACGGATCGGATCAGCCGCCAGGTGCTGCTGGAGGTGGTGCGCCGCTTGGATCCCGTGCGGGCCTATCTGCCCAGTTCGCCCTACCGCAGCCCCGCCTTGGTGCAGGCGGGCAATCGTGACCAGCTCAAGCCGGAGGATCACCTTTGGGGACCACGGGATGATTTCAAAGGGGCGTTTTACACTTCGTCTCCGGCGCATTTTGCCAGTGAAATCGGCTATCACGGCTGCCCGGATCGGGCCTCCTTGGAACAGATGCTGGACCCCGATTCTCTCTGGCCGTGGCAGGATAACGACCAATGGCTGACCCACGCGGTCAGGCCGCTGCGGGAGTTTACGGACTTCAACTATCGCATTGCTCTAATGGCCAAGCAGATCACGGTTCTGTTCAACCGGGCGCCCGAGACCCTGGAACGCTTCATTCTGGCCTCGCAAATCTCCCAGGCGGAAGCCCTCAAGTTCTTCATCGAGCGGTTTCGGCAGGCGAAGTTCGACCGCACCGGTATCCTGTGGTGGAACCTTCGCGATGGCTGGCCGATTATCTCGGATGGGGTAGTCGATTATTTCAATCGGAAAAAGCTGGCTTACGACTATATCCAGCGCTCCCAGGCCGATGTGTGCCCCATTTGCGCCGAGCCGGAACGTGGCCGGCACGCGCTGCTGGTCGTGAACGATACGTTGACGGCCATTTCCGGCCGTCTGCGGGTGGATGATGTGGACACGGATCAAGTACTCGCCGAATCGAGCTGTGCGGTTCCCGCCAACGGCAAGACCGTTGCCGGCCACATGGCGTCGTCAGCACGGCCGGCTATGTGGCGGCTGACGTGGTCAACGCACCGCTATTCCGCGGAGAATTATTACCTCGCCGGGCCACGCCCGTTCGACCTGGACCAGTACTTGGGTTGGATGCAGAAACTTGGCTGGGACGCGGCCACCCACGTGGCGGCAATCGGGATAGAGAAGGCCGGTTGATTCCGGCCTCCCCTCCCGCCAAACCGGACGGGTGGATATCCCGCATCCGGCTTTCCAGTCAGTGGGCCATCTTCTCGCCTCGTCGAGTCGCCCTCTTCGGCGACCTGGCGGGAGATCGGGGCCTGCTCACGCAGGCGCGGATCGAAACGCTGAAAAGCTATCCCGGGCTGGGGTGGATTTCGGCGTTGCGGAGTCCGGCCATTCGGGCCTTGGTGGACCAGGGGCATTGGCAATTGTCCCTGTTGGACCGGCAGAACTGGGCGGAGATTCAGTCCCCGGAGTTTCCGGGGGAACGGCTAATGGCCTGCTTGCATCCGCTGCTAGCCGCGCAGCGCCGACGCACGCGCGAGGAGTCGCTGGCGGCGACCCAGCGGCAGTTGGCGCGGATCGTCACGGAAGCCCGGCGGCGCACCCGCACGCCCTTGAGCCCCGCCGCCCTCGGCATGCAGGTGGGCGGGTGTTCCATCGCTACAAGGCGCCGAAGGAGGCGACCCGACAAGGCGAGCGGAGCGGTTGAGCGCCGCCGACACCGTGCGCAGCTACAAGGGCCTGGCGGCGGTGGAGCGGGCCTTCCGCAGCCTGAAGGGATTGGATCTGCGGGTGCGGCCCATTTTCCCCCGCACCGCTGATCACGTCCGCGCCCATATCTTTCTGTAGTCTGCTGGCGTACTACGTGCAGTGGTATTTGTGGGGCGCCTGGCCGGAACTGCTCTTCGCGGATGAGGCGTTGCCCGCGCAGCGGCCGGTGCGGGACCCGGTGTGGCCGGCCCAGCCGTCGGCTGCGGCGCGGGCCAAGAAACGCCAACGGCAGTCGCCCGCGGGCGACCCGGTGCACAGCTTCGAGACGCTTTTGGCGCACCAATTCCGCGGCGTGGCGAAGCCCAGGTGCCGGCGCACCTCCTGGAATGTCACCTCGATGCTCCACCGCCCGGTATACAGGCTCACGATCCGCTCCGGCGGCAGCGTCGGATCGGTGCTGAAAAAGTATTCGTCGCGGTGCGTGCCGGTCAGATCGTGCACGAACACCCAGCGGATCGGCACCAGGCCTTCGCCACCCTTGTACCAGTGTCCTTCGCCCCAGACCCGTTCGACGCGTCGGGTCTTGCCGCCATACCAATCCACGGTGCCGCGCCGGCGTATGGCCTTGGCCACGACCTGTTGGGGCTGGGGAAGTTTGCGTCCCTTCGTCCGTGGCCGGCCGGTCTTGCCACGGCCCGTCGGCGGGGCCTCGAAGAGATTGGCGTCGCCATGAAAGCGGGCGACCAGCGTGAGCGCTCCGCGATGCCGGTGGCAGAAGCGGGCCAGTTTGTGGCTGGCATAACCGCCATCCCCGGTCACGATGAATTGGCGATCCGGGAACCAGTGGAGCAGCGCCGCCAGAAGCCCCATGGTCAGGTCGAGGGGCGTCTTGTGCCGCCGCCCCTCTTTTGGGTTGAGTTCCTCGGGCCGATACCATGCGCAAAGCATCGGCAACGCCCAGGGACGGGAGGCGAAGGGGAATTTGACATGGATCGCCAGCACCACCCACTTGTGTCCCCAGACCCAGACCACATGCGCGTGGGTCGAGCGGATCGCGTCGTGATGGCGGCCTTTGCCGTAGACGCGCGGGCCCTGGTGCTGCGGATTCGTGTCGTCCACCGCCAGCACGACCGGCTGATCCGGCGACAGCAGATCCAGCACCAGCGCCGTAAGCACCCGCCCCAGCGGCCAGTTCGACCAGACCCGCAACGAGAGCACGCGATGAAAATCGCTCCAGTGTCCCTGGGACAAAGTCCCCGTAGTCCGCAGCAGGTTGGTGACCGTGCGGTGCCGCAGGGCCATGATCGCTCCGAGGATCAGCACCGTCGCCCGCTGGAAAGTCGGACGGGTAAATGCTATAGAGAAGGCGGAAATCAGCGGCTCGGCCGCCTTGGGCAAATGCATGTCGGACTCCTTTCCGATTCGCCGTGTGATTAACTGCGAATGTACGGGGGAGTCCGATCTTTGGGTAGCCATATGCGTTCATAACATGCTTAAAAAATGGCAAGAGTCGAGCTAGGTCCGTGTAGTTCCGTCTAATCTGTGGTATTTTGCCGAAGGGCTTTAAGCCGAGCGCTGATCGCCGTCGGAGAAATGCCGTGGCCCGCCAACCGCGAATCGTCTGGTTCCAGAATAATAATGATCATTATTTCGTCCAAATGATCGATGCCCTCAACGCACGCGGTGACGCCGTTTATTTTCCGGTGTTTTTGTGCCCCCCGCCGGAGGCCGCAGAGAGGGCCACAGAGCGCACACAGGAACGCGGTGGTGCCGAAACCCTGGCCGGGGGAACGACGGGTTGCACCGGTGGGAACGGACGTGCCACGGGGGGCAAGGCGGGAAACGGCACATCGGGGTGTGCCTGCTACGGCGGCCCGGTTCCGAAGGGGCCGCATGCGTTCCTTGGCCGCGCGGGCCGGCCGGGGCGGCTGCGGGTGGCTGCCCGTGCCTATGTTCGCGGGCTGGCCTGCGACGTGGTCATGCTTGGAGGTTACAACTCGCTGTTCAAGCTCTGGGTCATGCGCCATTGCCGCCGGTGGGGGATTCCCTGCTGCCTGTTCGCGGACAGCAATATCCGCTCCGAACGCGGCCACGGGCTGCGCCGGCGGCTTAGGCGGCGGGTAAAGAGGATCTTCCTCGCGCCGGCCATCGGCAAAATGGCCCGCATCATTCCCGTCAACCGTTGCGGCGTCGCGTATTGGCGCTACTACGGCAGCCCGCGCGACAAAAT
>JAJYFE010000096.1 GCA_021785435.1 Planctomycetota bacterium | reverse complement strand
AGGCGGTGCGCATGCGCCCAGTCGGCCAGGCGCCGGTGATCCGGCCAGATTAACTCCCGATACATCGCTGGCGAACACATGGTTGCGGTTTTGAACGCCATGTCTCCATAAATCCACAGACCATCCGGCTGGATGCCCGTAGCCATCACCGCGTCCAAATTACGGAGCACCTGATCGGTGAAAGTAATGGAAACGTCGCGGATCCATTCCGGGTCTTCGGCCATGGCCAGCAGCGTTATTTCATCGCCCATCAGGGAGCGTGTCTCTTCGAATGGTTCGACTCCGGTGAGATGGCACCAAAGGCCCTTGGAGCGCCCCAGCCGAAAGTTCCGCCGTGCCGCTTCGGGATCCACCTGTAAACCCGTATCCAACAACAGCGGCTTGAAGCGCTCCTCCCAGATGCGCCGGCAGTCACACTCAAACCCGAGATGCTCTGGAGTACCGCTCTTGTTCTTCCAATAGCGCACCCGTTTGCCCTGACTGTCGCGCACCACGCGGGTTTCGGCATCTTCCGTCACCAGTGTGTTCTGGCCCGGAAATACGCTCGGCCAGACCCAGCAAAGCGACTGAAAATCAGTGCCGAGCCGGGTCAACACCGTTTCGTGATCGCCGGCCAAGCCTTCGCTTTTCCAGCGTTCGATCGTCTCGCCCCAGAACGAATCGTGGCGGGGCACCCGGTCCTGCGGCCGGCGCTCCATGGCCCGATTAACCCGTTCCTGGCCGGTCAGGCTTGCTTTGGCCATCACTCATGGTACTCCGAAAATAGCCCGATGCTCGGCGGCAAACGTGCCCTGTCACACCCGGCACGGCACCGGAATCAACACAGCCAGCGCTATTTCAGTCTCTCCGGGTGCGGCAAAACCTCAGTTTAGCCGCTCCTTAGCCGCAGCCTATACGTCCTTTCGCATCAAGATAAACGATTCTTGCCGCTTAAACAAACCGTGGTTTGGAAATGGCGGCGATGGGGCTCGGGGGCAGCACCTTCGGTCCCGATGGCCATCCAATACTGTCCGGAATTTGCTCGCCATTTCTGAGTTTCGTCTTCACGAAACGTTAATTTGCGCCAGCCCCGAAGATGGGTTCGACTGGTGCGTTGTCAAACGATAAATTTCGGGTTGGACGCAAAGCCCCAGACTCGCCATCGAACCCGAAGCACCGGCCTCCGGGGCGCCGCGGGCGACTCGCTACGGCGACCCGGTGAACGGCTTCCGGACGCGATACCCGAAAGCTAAGTGGTGACCAAACACCAGGTCTATGGAGCAACCCGCACCCAATCGCCCGTACTTACTTTCGTTTCACCCGTTTTTAACGTGATGCCGGCAGATGATCAAAGCGACCGCCCGCGGATGAGCCGTCTCTGGGCGTTCATGGAGCTACCCTCGATCCGAAGACACGAAATTTGCGAGGAACCATGGGACAGGATCAAAGATCTACTTCTTCCGGGCAAACCGTCGGATCCAGGATGGACGGCCGTGGACAACCACGGGTTCATCAACGCGCCCCTGTGGATCGTCCGCACTGGGGCGCCGGGGCGGCATCAGGCGGGTGATTGACAGAGTGTGTAGTCTACCCCCCAGGGGGGCGTGTCAAGGCCCCAGCCTCAGCGGAGCACCGGCTGGACACGCCGTGGCCCCGTGGGTATTTTCAGCTGCGGCGTGGCGTAAGGTGTATTCGTGCGCCCGGCGGCAACCGTGCGTCCGGCGGACCAACTCGTGGCAGGCGTTGACAAAAAAGGTTGCTCTTTGATTCGGCGGCTGTTTCCGGCGGTGTATCTGGTTGGCGCTGGTCCGGGAGACGCGGGCCTGATTACCCAGGCCGGCGCCGCCGCCCTGCAGCGGGCCGCGGTGGTGCTCTACGATGCGCTGGTCAATCCGGTTCTACTGAACTACTGTCCCGACGATGCGGAAAAACTTTTCGTCGGAAAAACCGCCGGCCGCCACAGCCTTTCCCAGGATGAAATTAACACTCTGCTGGTCGAAAAGGGGCGGCAAATTGCCGCGGACCCCCATTGCGCTGACCGCGTGGTGGTGCGCTTGAAGGGCGGCGATCCGTACGTTTTCGGACGTGGGGCGGAGGAAGGGCAGGTGCTGGCCCAGGCCGGCGTCACCTTCGCCGTCATTCCGGGCGTCACGGCGGGAATTGCCGCGGCTGCCTATGCGGGTATTCCCGTGACCCATCGCGCCTTTACCGATACGGTTACGTTTGTCACCGGGCATCTGGCCGCATCGCACGATGACTCGGACACCGGCAGCGCTGGCGCCGCCCCGCAAATTTTTACAGCCGGTGAAGCCCAGGCCGCGGCACGGCCTCGGCGCTACGAGGCGCTGGCCGCACTCGGCGGGACGCTCGTATTTTACATGGGCGTAAAGTCTTTACCGGAGATAACGGCGAAATTACAGGCCGCAGGACTGGCCGCGGATACGCCCGCGGCGGTCATCGCGCAGGGCACTTGGCCGCAACAGAAAACGCTGATCAGCACGCTGGCTAAGGTGGCGGCAGCGGCCCAAAAGGCCGGGCTTAAGGCCCCGGCGATCACCGTGATCGGGACCGTAGTCCAGTTGCGTGAGCGGCTGAACTGGTTTGAAAACCGACCGTTGTTCGGACAGACGGTGCTGGTGACACGCACGCGCCCGCAGGCCAGCGAACTGGCGGCCCGGTTAACCGCCTTGGGCGCCCGGGTGATCGAGGCGCCGACGATCGCCCTGGCCGCCGCCGCGGATTATGCCACGGTGGATCAAGCTCTGGCCCGGCTGCACCGCTACCATTGCGTGGTGTTTACGAGCGCCGCGGGTGTGGAGACGACTTGGCAGCGCCTGGCCCGGCTGCACCTGGATGCCCGGGCGTTTCCCCGGCGGGTCGCCGCCATCGGTCCGGCGACGGCCGCGGCTCTGAATGCCATCGGCATTCGCGCCGATCTGATCCCGGAGGATTTCATCGGCGCCCAACTTTCGGCCCAATTGCTCAAACGGCTCGCCGATAAAGGCGATTTCCGTGGCCGCCACTTTCTTTTGCTGCGCTCCGCCCTGGCCGATCCCCTGCTAGCCCAGCAGCTGATGCGCGCCGGCGCCGTGGTGGAAGACCTACCCATCTACCAGACCATCGCCCCCGATTCCCTGCCGCCGGAAGCCATCCACGCCCTGCGCCACGGAGAAGTGAGCTGCCTGACTTTCACCAGCGCTTCCACTGCAAAAAATCTCCATGCCCTTTTGCCGGCGGAGCTGCGGGCCGCGGTGACGCGCTGCCGGCGCATATCCATCGGACCGGTCACGTCGGCGGCGCTACGGGAACTGGGCTGGCCGGCGACCGCGGAGGCTTCGCCCCATAGCATCGCCGGTATGATCGAAGCCTTGATCGCGTGCGCTGACGATTTCCGGAACACTTGAATTTCTATCCCGCTTTCGTGCTATAATCGCGGCAGGACTGTCCGTGACAAAGGCCGCACCGGCGGTATCCGCAGGGACGGTTACAGGGCCCGCAGGGATGACGAGGCCGCATGTATAAGATCATGGTCTGCCTGGTAAGTTTCCTTTTAATCGCGGCGCTGCTGTTGAAACTGCGCAGCGAGCGGATGAATTGGACCCACCAGTCGGCGCATCTGTTCCAGCAGATCAACCGGCGCCAACAGATTCTCTGGGATTTGCAAACCCGTATTGCCGCGGCGACGAATCCCTTGCGGCTGGCGAAGAAATTGAAAACGCTGGCGGCCGCTTCCACCGGCGCCGCTGGCCCTTCAACCCCAGGCGCCAGCCGCGCCGCACCCGGCAGATAGGAAGGCCAGATGCCTGCCCCATCCCAGTCCTCCACCACCTCCGCCGCTTCTCGCGCCGGGATTGGTCCCGGCGCGGCCGGATCCGACCTGCGCCGCGTCCAACGCTGGGGCACGCTGGTGCTGCTGAGCTGCGTACTGCTCCTCGGGGGATTGCTCGGTCGCGTGGCCTGGTTGCAATGGCACGTCACGCCGGCGGATACCAGGGCTTTAACGGCGCAGCATACTTTCCGCACGCTGGTCATGGCGCGGCGCGGGTCGATTTACACCGCTGATTCAACCCTCATTGCCAGCTCGGTTCGGATTTATAATTTTTTCGTCGATCCCGGCCTCATTTTTGATCCGCAGGGGCGGCTCAACGCCTTAAGCGGCGCCGCGCTCGTGGCCGGGCGCAAGCTGATGGCCCGGGTGGTCGGCCGGCTCCTCGGCGTCGCACCATCAACCCTGTTAAACACCTGGCGGCAAAAACTCTACTACGCCAACGGCTCGCTGCGCCGCTTTTTGTGGTTGAAGCGCGATGTCGATCACGCCTTTTATAGGCGGTTCGAAAAGGCCCGGGAGCGGCTGATGGCGAAATGTCGCCAGGCCATGCGCGCCCATCACTGGAACCTGGCCAATGAATATTTCCACGCTCTCGACGGCGTCGGATTCCAGGAATCCACGCGCCGCGTGTACCCTCTGGGCGACTTCGCCGGCCAAGTGCTCGGTTTTGTTAATTCGCAGGGTGGGCTCGAAGGCCTGGAGCAACAGCTCAACGCCCTGCTTGCCGGGCGCCCCGGCCATGTGCGGTACACCAAGGATGCGGCGGATCAAGTCTTATGGGCTAACCGCCATGGTAATCGCGCGCCGCAAAACGGTATGAATATCTGGCTTACGATCAATAGCGTCATCCAGGGCCTGGCCCAGCACCAGTTGGATAAGGCGTGCCGCAAGTTTCAAGCCCACAGCGGCGTCGCCGTGGTGATGAATCCCCAGTCCGGCGACATCGTCGCCATGGCCGATTATCCGCCGCTGAATCCCAACACCTATCAAGCCACGCCGGCGCCGTTCTGGCGTAACCGGGCTGTGACCGATCCGTACGAACCGGGATCCGCCTTTAAACCCTTTAACTTGGCTTGGGCGCTGAAAGATCACGTGGTGACGTTGCAGACCATTTTTAATTGTCACCACGGCACTTATCACGATCCCACCGGGCGACTTATTCAGGATGTCGGCGGATGGGGTGATCTTTCCGTGGAAGATATACTCGTGCATTCGAGCAACATAGGCATGACCGAAATCGGATGGCGGATGGGCATTCGACGCCTCTACGCCGGCGTGTGGGCGTTTGGCTTCGGCCAGATGACGGGGTCTATTTTGCCCGGCGAATCACCGGGCATTGTTCGACCGCTGGGTCAGTGGACGAAGGGCACGCTAACGTCCGCGAGTTTCGGTTATGGCGTGGCGGTGACGCCGTTACAACTGGCCCGCGCTTTGTGCGCCATCGCCAATGGGGGATGGCTGCCAACGCCACAAATTGTCAAGGCGGTCGAGGTTCAGCCTGGCCGGCTGGAAACCTGGGCGCAAATTGCCGGCCCGCCGGTCTGGCTAAAAATTATTCCGCGCTGGGTGGCCGCCGAGGTGCGGCTGGCTATGGAACAGGTCATGGTGCGCGGTACCGGACAATACGCGATATCGCCCAGGTATCGGCTGTTTGGAAAGACGGGCACGGCGAATCTCGCCCTCGCCAACCGTTACGGTTATCACGCCCATGAATACAACGCGACGTTCATTGCCGGCGGCCCGGTGCCGGCGCCGCGCCTGGTCTGCGTGGTGGCGGTGCATGCGCCGAATCCGCAGTTGGGACATTACGGCGGAACGGTGGCCGGTCCGGCCTGCTCGCGGATCCTAACCGGCGCGCTGCGGTATCTTCAGATTCCGCCCGATCAAGGCCCGGCCACCGATCCGTGGTGGGGCAAAGAGGCGCAGTTGAAGAAACTGAAAGGGTTGAGCCATTAACGACAGGCGGAAGAAGGAGGGACGAAGGGCGAAGGACGAAGAAGGAAAACCCGGGGGCTGGCCAACTCAAGACCGGAAACCGAAACTGGAAACCGAGGGAAAGCATGAGGTTGTATGATTTAGTAGCGGGTTGCCCCGTACCGATCCAGGTCCGCGGCGATGGCAACGTGGATATTGTTGGCGTGGTCGACGATTCACGCCAGGTTGGCGCGGGCGATCTATTTGTCGCGCGGATGGGCGCGCACACGCATGGCGCCTGCTTCCTGGCGGAGGCCATTCGCCGCGGCGCGGCCGCGATCCTGACGGAAACACCGGTCCCGGCCGCGGCCAACGGTTGCGCGAGCCTTTACACCGAGCAACCGGCGGCGGCGTTAGGCTTTCTGGCCCATCGTATCCGCGGCGAGCCGGCCCGCCAGATGTCGATTTTCGCCGTCACCGGCACGAATGGCAAAACCACCATCACCTATCTGGTGCGCAGCGTGATGGCGGCGGCGGGGCGCCCCTGCGGTTTGATCGGGACCGTCCAAATCGATGATGGCCGGCAAGTGGTGGATAGCGCGATGACCACGCCCGGCCCAGTGGAGCTGGCGCGTTGGTTGGCCGCCATGTGTGACCACGGTGTGACGGCGGTGGCGCTCGAAGCCAGCAGCCATGCCTTGGCGCAGAACCGCCTGGCCGGCTTAAACGTACACGTGGCGATGTTCAGCAATCTCACCGGCGATCATCTGGATTACCACGGCTCGATGGAGGCCTATGCCGCGGCCAAAGCCCGGCTGTTTGAAGCGTTGCTGCCGGAAAGCTTCGCCGTGGTCAATGCGGATGATCCCTACGCCCGGCGCATGGTCCAGGCGTCGCCGGCGCGGGTGGTGTCCTACGGCCTGGACCAGAAAGCCGATTTTTCCGCGACTATCCGCCAGCTCGACGCCGCCGGCATGGATCTGTTGCTGCGGGGACCGCACGATGAGCCACGCGCGATGCGCAGCCATTTAGTGGGGCGGCATAATGCGTTGAACATCCTCTGCGCTGCGGCTGCGGCGCGATGCGCCGGGGTGAGCTGGCCGCATATTCTCGCTGGCGTCCAGAATGTCACCGGGGTACCGGGCCGTCTTCAGCCCGTGGCGCCTGCGGGCGTGAACCCGGCGGATTTGCCGTTCCACGTGGTGGTGGATTATGCGCACACCCACGACGCCCTGGCCAATGTCCTGCGGGCGATTCGACCCTGGACCCGGGGGCGGATCATTTGCCTTTTCGGTTGCGGCGGCGACCGTGACGCCGCCAAGCGGCCCCAAATGGCGGCGGTCGCCGAAGGCTTAGCCAATGTGACGATCGTTACCAGTGATAATCCACGCTCGGAGGATCCGGACGAGATCATCCGTATGATCTGCACCGGATTTTCCACCTCGATGGGGGCACGCCTGCACGTGCAGCCGGATCGCGCCAAAGCCATCGCGCTGGCGATTAAGATGGCGGAACCGGGCGATGTGGTTTTGCTGGCCGGAAAGGGGCATGAAAAATATCAAATCGTCCGCGGTGTGAAACGGCCCTTTGATGATGTCGAGGAAGCCCGGCGGGCGCTGGCCCAGCGCTATCCGCCGGTCGCAACCAACACACGAAAGGTCCGTTAGTTTTTGGTTGGCGGTAACCAGGAGCGCCGCTGTAGCCTGCGGGGGCCAGACGGCCGCCGCGATCGAAAAGCCCCGCCGAAAAGGAGACCTTGACCACGGATTACCCAGCGCGCGTCACCGTGGCGACTAAACTACGCCGACCACCGAAATATATAGTCCCCCGGGTCGAAGAGTCACCGGGGCGACCTCTGCCGGAGGTGGGGTGTCCAACCAACGGCCTCCGCTGCCAAGCGGCGCGCCTCGCCGGGGCGAGCAGGACTTGGTCGAGTCGCCTGGCCGTCGCGTGGCAGCGACTCGCCTTGTCGAGTCGCCTAGCGGTCTCATGGCGGCGACTTGCGGCTTAGCGCAAGTCCGCCCAAGATCGCCGGGGCGGCTGAACTGCTCCGCTGCCGCGCGGACCGGGGCAGAGCGCAGCACCGCCCGGGTTCCGCCGCCTGCAAAATCTGGCCACACCCGTTTGTGGCGCGGATTTTAGCCGTGAAAGGCAGGAGAGATGCGAAAGCCGACCCGGAATATGCTGGCACCATCCGAGAACCCGAACACCCCACTGGCCCACGTGCTGCCCTGCGGTGGAATGAGCGCTCTGTGGTTGATTTCCGCATGGCGCGTCGAAGGCCGACCGTCGGTGGTCGATGACCGATGGCGGACCCCTGATGGCTGACTACCATGAAACCATGGACTTTTGAACAGCTACGCCAAGCCATGTTAAGCCACTGGGTTCACCGCGGCGACCGTGAATTCACTGGGCGCCTCAGCATCGACAGCCGACAGGTGAAGCCCGGTGACCTGTTTATCGCCCTGCGCGGCCGCAACCATGATGGTCACCGCTTCATCCGCCAAGCGGTCGGCGCCGGCGCCGCTGGCGCACTGGTCGAACAGCCGTTGGATGCACCCACCGCCCGCGCCGTGGCGCAAGCGTCGGTAACTGTGCTAGGCTGCGCCAGTACCATCGCGGCCTTGAACCGTCTGTCCGCTGCTTACCGCGGGGAAATCCGCGCCAAGGTCATTGCCGTGGGGGGATCGAATGGCAAAACCACCACCAAGCGGATAATCGATACCCTGCTGGCCCAGCGTTTCCGTGGCCTGGCCAGTCCCAAAAGCTTCAACAACAACATTGGACTGCCGCTAACGCTGCTTAGTGTGGAACCGGAACATGAATACGTGGTGTTGGAAGTGGGCACCAACGCCCCCGGCGAAGTGGCCGCTCTGGGCCAGGTGGCCCGGCCTGATATAGCGGTGATTACCGGCGTGGACCTGGAGCACGTGGAATTTTTAGGAGATCTGCCAGCGATCGCTCGCGAGGAGGCATCGCTGGCGCGTTTTGTGCGCCCCGGTGGTATGTTGATTTATGCCAACCATAGCCCGGAACTCAACACGGCCTTGCGGCTGGTGGAGGCGGCACGCTGCACGGTTAGCATCACCCGGGGGCCGGCGGATCTGCAGGCCGATCAAATTAGCCTTGGTCTGGAGGGCTCCCATTTTGTGGTGAACGGACGGACGCCTTATCATATGCCGCTGCTGGGCCGACCTAACGTATGCAACGCCCTGTTGGCGATCGCCGTGGCCCGGCGTATGGGATTAAGCCCAACCCAGATCGCGACCGGGCTGGCGGCGGTGGTCCCTGCGCCCATGCGTCTGCAGCTGCAGCGCTGGGGCCGGCGGTGGGTGCTCAATGACGCGTACAACGCCAATCCTGGTAGTATGGCGGCGGCGCTGGAAATCTTCGCTGATCTGACCTTTCCAACGGCGGATGGACGGTCGGTGCGGCGGGTGGCGATTCTGGGCGACATGCTGGAACTGGGCTTGGAAAGCGAGGCGCAGCATCGTGCCGTGGGGCGGCGCATCGCCGGGTTGGGCCTGAGCCTTTTCATTGCCGTCGGATCGGCCATGAAATACGCCGCCGAAGAAGCCGGCGCCGCGGGGGTGCCATTGCGCTATTTTTCCGATACCGCCCAGGCCGCCGAGGCGTGGGCGGCGCTGCTGGGCCCGGACGACGCCATCCTGCTGAAGGCATCGCGCGCCATGGAACTGGAAACGCTGCTGGCAACGCGGGGCGACGCATCGTGATCTACTGGCTTTACAGATTTCTGGCGACGCACCATTGGGTGGCGGGGGGCTCGCCGCTGGAAGTGGTTATCTTCCGCTCCGTGTTGGCGACGGCTTTCAGTTTTCTGCTGGTATTGCTCGCCGGGAAGCCCGTCATCCGCTGGCTGCGGCAGCAGAAGCTGGGCGATCAGCCGGAATCCCATAACACCGCGCTCAACGCTCTGAACGCGGGTAAGGCCAATACCCCCACTATGGGCGGGGTGCTGATTTGCGGGGCGATTCTGATCAACACCCTCCTGTTCGCTCAAATCGGCAATTTTTATGTCCAGATGGGCCTGGGTTGCCTGATCTACCTGTGCGCGCTCGGCGGCGTGGATGACTGGCTTAAACTCACCGCGAAACGGCGCAATCCGGGCAGTCGCGATGGCTTGTTCTGGTGGGAAAAGCTGCTCTTTCAGATTGGCTTGGGCATGCTGCTGGCGTTGTTCATATATTACCATGGCACGTACGACCAGGCCCATTATCTGAATTGGCCGCTGCTGTCCCGGAACATCATCCTGCCCACCTGGCTGTTCGCGATTATCGCCGTGCTGGTGATTGCCGGCACCAGCAACGCTGTCAATTTTACCGACGGTATGGACGGCTTGGCCGCTGGCTGCATGGCTATTGTGGCCTTCGCGTTCATGGTCCTGGCCTATGTCACCGGTGATGTCCGCTGGGCGGCGGCGCTGCATTTTAACCATATCGAATTCTCCGGCGAATTGGCGGTTTTGTGTGGCTCCACCGCCGGTGCGTGCCTGGGCTTTCTTTGGTACAACTGCAATCCCGCCCAGGTGTTCATGGGCGACACCGGCTCCCTGCCGCTGGGAGGCGTGATCGGTTACGTGGCCATCGTGATCCGCCAGGAACCGATGCTGCTCCTGGTGGGCGGCATTTTTGTGCTCGAAATCTTAAGCGTCATTATCCAAACCTCCTATTACAAATTCAGTGGCGGCCGCCGCGTATTTTTGTGCAGCCCCATCCATCACCATTTTCATTTGAAAGGCTGGAGTGAGCCACAAATTGTCGTTCGCTTCTGGCTGCTTTCTGCGCTGTTCGCCGCGCTGGCCCTGGCCACGGTCAAACTGCGCTGATTCAGTATTATCAGTGGGTCTCGTCGTGCCACTTCACTCCTGCCATTTTGTTGTCACCGGCGCCACGGGGTGGCTCGGACGCGCCACGCTTGATGTGCTGCAGAGCCAGTTGGGTGCGGAAACGGACTCCCGCCTGATGGCCATCAGCCGCAGCGAAACCGCCATTGCTCTGACGGGCGGCCGGGCGATAAGAGGGCGGTCTTGGGAATGGCTCGACCGGTGGACCCCCGGCGGACCACTGGTGGTGTTTCATCACGCCTTCGTCGGCAAAGGCCAGGCGAGCCAATGGCCGCTGGCGGTCTATCGCCAGGCCAATCAGAACATCCGACAGAGGCTGGAACGTTTTCTACACCGGCACCAAATCGCCGGATTATTTGTGCCGTCCTCGGGTGCGGCTTACGCCTATCTGAAACCAACGGCCTCGCCCCGTGATCCGCTGGTCATCTACGGACAGTGCAAATACGAAGACGAGCAGACTTTCAGCGAGCTGGCTGCTCGGAACGGCTGGGCGCTGGTGATGCCGCGGGTATTTAATTTAAGCGGGCCTTATATCAACAACTTGCGGCAATATGCCTTGGCTTGCATCATCCTGCATTGCCTGCGCCGCGAAGATGTTGTCCTAACCGCGGATCATCCGGTATGGCGGTCCTATTATCCCGCCGCCAATTTGATCCGTCTGGCGCTTAAGCTGCTCGCCGGTGAATCCACCGCGCCGCCCACGGGTGGCCACCCAGGCGCAAAAACCGCCGCCGCGGTGGCTGAACCGCGGCACGAAGTCACGAAGTACCTTTTTGATACCGTCGGAGCCGAGGTCGTGGAGATCAGCCAACTGGCCCGGCGCTGCGTGCAACTGCTGGCCGGCGGAGCGCTGACGGTGCGCCGACCGCCCCTGAAAAATAGGCCGAAGGATTACTATGTCGGCGCCCCGAGGGTCTTGCGGGCGCTGGAGCAACGCTGGGGGCTTGAGCCGGTGCATCTTGATCAACAGATTTTAGACACGGCCGAATATCTGAAAACGATCTGAAGAAAAACACCCGCCGCGCCAACGCATGCCTCACCGGCGGCGCCAAAGCGACAACCATCGCCCCCGCTCCAGACGGCAAAACCGCCGGTACACCGTGGCGAACGCCGGCTGATTCCACAAATCCAGTTGGCCGTAGTCGTTCCAGGTAATCACGTAGTCTGAACGCAGCGCCTGCTGTCGTACGCGTTGCATTTCGCGATGGGTGGGAATCCCTGGCTCTGGAAACCAGCTGGAAGGCATCGTCATATTCCGCCACAGCCACGGCACATAGCCGTTAGACAAAACCAGCGTAGGCCGGCCCGCCGTGCGAGCGCCCACCTGCCGCCATTGGGCCAGCTGGCTTGGATACGCCCATAGTTCTCCGGTTTGTCGCGTGCGGACCTTCCATCGCCAACCGCTGATGGCTATTTCCAAGTGCTTCACCTGGCTTAACAGGGCCAGCAGGCAGAGGATTACCGCCAGAGTTTCCATCACGCGCCGCGGGCGCCAGCGGCCGCACCCCCAGATTTTAGAAAACCTGGGCGCCGACCACGCGGCGTGGAACGCCTTGTTGGACCGCTGCGGCGCCGCCAGCCAGGCAGCGGTAAATAAAACTGGCAGATAGGAATAATATTCCCACGAACGGCTCCAACCGTAGAAACCGAGCACGAACGCCATCTGCATGAGCGCGATGGAAAGAAGCGTTTGATTGCGCCGATGCGGTATCGGCAATGTCTTATTTTGGAATTTCGATTCTGGTTCCGGTTTGGCCCCGGGGCGGTCCATAGCGTTCCGGACGGTGCGGCGCCGCATGCCCGCATACGACACGGCGAGTGTCACGATCTGACTTAATCCAAGCCAGCCGGTCAACCCCGTCATCAGCAGCCACACGCCTGCCGGATTGCTCAGGTAGTACCACCACGAATGCCGCAGCGGCGACCAGAAACTCAACCCGCTGCCAAGAAAAAAACCGAAGCGCGTCGCACTATAGGCGCTCATGCCGGTCAGAGGCACGATGGTCAAGGCCAGCGACCGCCAGCCGAAAACTCCCGCCGATACCGCCGCAAGGATGCCGGCGGTGGCCGCCGCCGGCCAGAGCCGGCGCCATAATCCCGCCCATCTCTCATCCCGCCACCGCCCATCCCAAACGGTCCAGAGCAGCAGCCATAAGCCGTACACGTAGGCCATACTGGGTTTGACGAACAGACACGCGGCGGTGATCGCCAGGGCGCTGCGCCGCCGCCCCCGCGCCTGCTCGGCGATGGCCCATAACAGCAGCGTGGCTTCCAGCACGTGGGCGAGCGTCAGATAGCAGGCCATGACGGCTACCGGCAGGGCGCAGAGCAAAAATGCCGTGGCCGCCCGGTTAAACCGCATCGCCTGCGCGAACCGCGCCAAGGCCACGGCCATCAACACTTCCAGGAAGGCCGTCAGAGTCAGATAAGCCGCCGGCGTGCGGCCCAACACCGCGAATCCCGCCCGCGCCACCAGCAATGCGGCTAATCCGTGCGTAAATCCAAAATCGATAGCCGGTCGCATCCCTTCTGTGATAAGTTGATCCGCCTTCAGCACCGAGCCGGGATCATAAAATGCGAATAGCGACCAATCCGCGATACGCGGCAATTGGGCCAGCATCAATGAGATCAGCAAGGCCGCCAGGACGGCGGCGAGAAACCACCAGCGCTTGTAACGCGGTGGCCGTGGACGCCAACCACGTCGAGCCGCCTGCGGCGGCCTCGCCTCTGCTAACGTCCCTGCGTTCACGTTCTTATTCTACCGTCATCTCATCATCGCTTCAGGCCAGGCTGATCACCTGGCAATCTGCCAAGGCGGCAGGTTCCCCAAGCAACGCGTTGGATTTGGCAGATTTCAGGCGTGGCACAACACACCGACGGATAGCTGGATTTATACGCCGTAACTATGTTATTTATAATCAGTTATGGGGTCTTAATGCTGCGGCTCATCCCATGCGGTACGCCCTTTGCTTGATACTTTTGCGGCTACAGCCGCAGGTGTGCGTGCAGGTGTGCGTGTTGGTATGAGCGATGCGAACTGGATCAAGGCTCAATGTGCTGCTGACTCGCCCTCGGCGAGTGGCGGGCACGGTGTATGCGCCGCCGGACTGGTCCGAAGTGCTTACGCAAATGCTCGAGCCAATGCTGGTTCGCACGTTCATTACCACCAGCGGAATGGAGGCGATCCGGCTGGCTGAACGCCACGGCATCCATATGGCCGTCCTGGATGCGAATCTGGCGGCCCAGGAACAATCCGGCATGGACGCGCTGACGGTGGTGCGGTTGCTCCATCAGCGGCGCCGGGCGGACGCGGGTGATTTCAGACGATCACCGGTTGGAACCGACGGCTCGGACGGCCCCTGCGACGATGGATGTCAGGAGCCTCCCCGCGGCGTCAGGGCAGCGGGGCGGCGCGTAAAAGTACAAGGGCCGGAAACGACGGCCGATGCGAGCCCCCAAGAGCGGCGGACGGTAGCGCCGCTGATCATTCTGTTGGCGCCCCGACGTGAAGAGCGCTGGTGGCGGGAAGCCTTGCGGTGGGATGTTTTTTCCGTGGTGCCGGAGCCACCGGATATCAATGAACTTTTAGCCGTAATGGCGCGGGGCTTGGAACGTTTTTTCGGGAATCGCTGGCCGGAGGCTGGATCTTAGGTTTCAGGTTTTAGGTGTAAAGGCCGGGGTTTCGCGGATGCTGGCATGCGGCGGAACCGCGGATGTGAAAGCCGGCGCCCGGAAGCCGGACCGGGTAGGCCAAGGCTGATCGCTGATGGCTCGAAACTGACCGCTATTTTGAAAGGAGAATTGCCTATGGCAGCTAACGTTCGTCCCCTCGGGGACAAAGTCATGCTCAAACGGGTGGAAGCCGAAAGTGTCACCAAGAGTGGGATTGTGCTTCCCGAAACCGCCAAAGAGAAACCTAAGCGCGGTAAGGTGCTCGCCGTAGGCGATGGCAAATTGCTCGATAATGGAGATCGCGCCAAGTTCCAGGTCAAGAAGGGCGATGAGGTTATCTTTGCCAGTTACGCTGGCACGGAGATCAAGGTCAATGACGAGGAACTGTTGATCTTAAGCGAGGACGAAGTGCTCGCGGTGATTGATTAACCGTCGGTTCTGAAAACGCCTCGCCAAGCGGCGAGTCGCTCTGAGCAACCGTAAAGCGGGTCGGCCAGCCGCCGGCCGGGAATTTTAAGGCGACTGGACCAAGTGCCGCTAGTCTCAGCTGGGGCGGGCGGTTGCTCCGAATCCCTGCGGTGCGGGCAGTTGATGCGCCGCAAAGTTGTTGGAAGTTTAGGCAGGTTCGCCTTTCGGCTTGGCTCCGCTTGAGTGACGCGGGTCGCCAGGTCGAGGTGACCAGAGTTTTAGGAGTATCCCCATGGCCGCCAAAATGATCGAATTTGATACCGAAGCCCGCGAATCTATCCGCCGGGGTGTCCATACCCTGGCCCAGGCCGTGAAAGTCACGCTCGGGCCGTCGGGGCGTAACGTCGTGATTGAAAAATCGTTCGGCAGTCCCACCGTCACCAAAGACGGCGTCACCGTGGCCAAGGAAATTGAGCTGGAAAACCCGTTTGAAAACCTGGGTGCCCAGTTGGTCAAAGAGGTGGCCAGCAAAACCAGTTCCGTGGCTGGCGACGGTACCACCACCGCGACCATCTACGCCGAGGCCATTTACGACGAAGGCTTGCGCAACGTCACCGCCGGCGCCAATCCCACGCAACTAAAACGTGGTCTGGATCGCGCCGTGGACGCCGTGGTAGACTACCTTAAGAGCATTTCTGTAAAGGTGGAGAACTCCCGGCAGATCAGCCAAGTCGGCACCAGTTCCGCCAACCAGGACGCCCAGATCGGCCAGATGATTGCCGATGCCATGGACAAGGTCGGCAAGGATGGCGTAATCACGGTGGAGGAAGGCAAGGGTCTTGACACCACCGTGGATCTGGTGGAAGGCCTGCAGTTCGACAAGGGCTACATCAGTCCGCATTTTGCCGATCCGCAGACCATGGAGGCCGTGTTCGAAGATTGCTATGTCCTGATCCACGAAAAGAAAATCAGCGCGATCAAAGACTTGCTGCCCATCTTGGGCAAGGTAGCCGAAGCCGGCAAGGCGCTGCTGCTCATCGCCGAGGATGTGGAAGGCGAAGCCTTGGCCACCTTGGTGGTCAACAAACTCCGCGGCACGCTGAAAGTCGTCGCGGTCAAGGCGCCGGGTTTCGGGGATCGGCGCAAGGCCATGCTGGAAGACATCGGTATTGTCACCGGCGGTAAGCCGATTTTTGAAGAGCTGGGCATTTCCCTGGAATCGCTGGAGCTTAAGGATCTCGGCCGCGCTAAGAAAGTCCGGGTCGAAAAAGAGGCCACCACCATCATTGAAGGTGCTGGGAAGAGCGACGCCATCAAAGGCCGCATTGAACAGATCAAGATGGAAATTGACAAAACCACCAGCGATTATGACCGCGAGAAACTCCAGGAACGGCTGGCCAAACTGGTCGGCGGTGTGGCGCTGATCAAAGTCGGAGCCCCAACCGAGGCCGCGATGAAAGAAAAGAAGGCGCGGGTGGAGGACGCCCTGCACGCCTGTCGCGCTGCGGTGGAGGAAGGCATTCTTCCCGGCGGCGGCGTGAGCGTGCTGCGTGCCATCTCTGCCATCGATAAGCTCAAGCTCGATGGCGACGATCGGATCGGCGCCGATATCGTCAAACGCGCCTTGTACGCGCCCATCCGCCAAATCGCTCAAAACGCCGGGGTCGATGGCAGCATCGTCGCCCAGAAGGTCCTCGAGAGTAAAGACCTCAACTTCGGCTTCAATGCTCTGTCCCATGAATACGGCGATTTAATTAAAATGGGGGTCATCGTCCCGACCAAGGTGGAGCGTACTGCCCTGACCAACGCGGCTTCCATCGCCAGCTTGCTGCTGACCACCGATGCGATCATCAGCGAAATTCCGAAGAAGGAAGAAAAGAAAGCCAGCGGTGGCGAAGGGATGGAAGATTACTAACCCCAGTGTACAAACCATGAATCGGACCCGCGGATGTTTCCCATTCGCGGGTCTTTTTTTTTAAGAAGACGGCTGTTGCTGTCGACGCGGCGTTTTTTTTTCCAAAACCTTAGGTCCCATGCAAGCTGTTTCCGACGTTTCCAACGCCGAGATTGCCCGCTTTACCGCAGAGTTCGACGAGGCTGTTCAATCAGTGAGGTTGGTAATAGATCCGCCGCATAATGGTTCGCTAAAGCGAGCGGTCGAAGCTTTCACCCGGAGGTGATGGGGCGTCAGCCAATCTTCGATCAGCCGACGTGCCTTCACCGCCCGGGCAAAGTCGCTGCGGAAACTCTGGGCGAAAGATTTTTCCAGACGCCTGTTCTGGTGATTTATGTGGACGGCCTTCCAGTCGGCCGCCAGCACGTTTTATGCGCTCTGGGCGTGGATCCGCAAGGCTATAAGCAGGTATTGGGTCTGGCGCCAGGGGCTTCGGAAAACCCCACGGTGGTTCAGTACCTGCTGGACGGCCGGCTGCGGCGGGGACTGGATCCCAAGGTTCGACGGCGGCTTGTTATCGACGGGGCCAAAGCGCCGCGGGCCGGGATTGATGCGGTGTTTGGCACGGATGCTCCGGTGCAGCGTTGCCGGCAGCACAAGATCTGCAACGTCCTGGCCCATCTGCCCGAAGAACAACACGATCAAACCAAGGCGGCGATGCGGGCGGACTTTAAGTCGCCAAGGGGCGACTCGCCGACTGGCGAGCTGGACTCCAAGATCGGCCAAGTCAGACCCGAATCACTACCCGGTTGGCTGGAACGCGAAGGATGATCGGCGGCGGCGGGGAGCCTGCGGGAAGACCTTGAGGAAATGTTCACGCTCCACCTCCTGGGCTTGCCGGTCGCACGGGGCCGCGGTCTGTGCACGACCAACCTGCGGGATTCTTCTCATGCTGTCAGCGGGTAGGCAAATGCAGCCACTTATGGGCGGGTGAAAACCAGCCACTTTTAGGATGGTGCCAGGCGTTTGTAGGCTCTTCGCTTTTCTTACGGAAAGCGAGGAACCAACGGATGTCCAATC
>JAJYFE010000221.1 GCA_021785435.1 Planctomycetota bacterium | reverse complement strand
GGCCATCTTTTTAAACATACAAGTCCGCCAAGTTATTTTCTTACAAGAGCACCGAGACGAGGGGATTTCACCACAAAGGGCACGAAGGCGGCCCTGTAGCTCACGGTCGCCGAGGCGACTAAACTGCGGCACGAAGGGCGCGAAAACGAGTGAACCACGGATTACACGGATTTCGGTGAGGAAACAGGCCAACACTCGCGCGCCAAGCCACAAAATTTGCGCACGGTGCAAAGATTTTAGTGGATGGTGATACTGAGAGGTAAAGAGATACGAGCATTCCGCATTCGACATTCTGTTCCGTCTCCTAACCGCAGCCGTCAAGCTATAGGTGTGTAACGAGGGGGATAATGCAAATCTTTCGCCATGAATCATTGCTCCGAAAATGGCGGGGTGAGGCGCCATTGAGGACGCCGCCCCGCCAGAGGTATTCCCCAGCCGACGAGGGCGTCGGCTCTACGAGTAGAGTGATTCCAAAATAAGCAAGCGGAACGGCATTATCGCTTGGGGCCCATGTTATGCCGTGTTTGTTGATTGTTTTCTTGAGGTCAACCCTGCGGTAGATTGCCATGTTAATTTGGAATCGCTCTACGAGGTAGCGAGTGTCCTCGGAAACATGCTCCACGCCGAAGGTATTCCCCAGCCGACGAGGGCGTCGGGGCACTGCAGCTGCCGTAAACGAAAGGGATCGGGGTATTCCCCAGCCGACGAGGGCGTCGGCTCTACGAGGGCGGGCGAGGTTGAGGACGCTACCTGCGGCATAGGTCACCAAAGGCGACTCTGCGACGCGGGGGCTATATATTTTGGTTGCGGCCCGCCACGGGCGGGGCGAGCTGGGCAATCCATGGTTCGTTCTCCACTTAACCACCGATTACACGGATCACACGGATAACATGCGCCTCATTTCCCGCACACCCTATGCAGCAACGCCGCCAGCTCCCGGCTGTAGTAATCAATATCAAATTCTTCCGCCCGCCGCCGCGCCGCCCGCCCCATCGCCAGCCGTTTTTCCTCATCCTCCGCCAATTCCATCACCCGCTGGGCCATCGCCTCCGGCTGGTCGTACGGAATAATCCATCCGTCCACGCCATCGCGCAGAACCGTGCCGCTGTTGGGGCTGGCGATAATCGGCAGGCCGCTGGCCATCGCTTCCATCACCGCCCCCGCGGAACCCTCGCACGTGGATGGAAACAGAAAAATGTCGAATCGCCCCAGCCAATCCCGCACCGCCGACCGCGGCACCGGTCCGACCAATTCCACCCGCCCGCGCAGCTGCCCCTGGCCGAAATCCGTAACCTGAATCGGCCCCACCATCACGAATTTCACCAGCTTCGGATCGCAGCGCTTCGCCACCTCCAGCAACCACGGCGCCCCCTTGCGCAACCCCACCGCCCCGACAAACCCCACCGCCGCCGCGCCGGTGCGGCCCTGGCGGTTCAGCGGCCCATACGCGACCGTATCCGCCGGATAGGGGATGACGCTGACTTTCCCGGCCGGCACGCCCTGCGTCACCATGGAGTCACGCACGTAGCCGGACGCGCAGGTCAGATGGTCCACGGCGGAAAACAGCGCCGCCTCCGCCTGCTCCCAACGCAGCACCGCTTCGGCCCCGCCGCGTCCGCCGTGCGCCGCCTCCCATCCCCGCCACCGCTGCGCCGCCCGATCGCGCTGGCGAATGCCCTCCCGCACCGCCGCGATGGGCTGGTCCGCCACCACCCTGATTCCCCGTCGCTGGAGCCGCTGGCACGCCGCGGGGCTTAGCATGAACGCTATCGCCAGCACCGCATCCACCGCCGCGCTGCCCTTGGCCAAGGGCGTGCGCGAAAGCGTTTTCCAGCCCTGGTATCTCCAAATCAGCGGCGGCAGTGGATTATTCCATCCGGCCCAGCGAATGATGCCTTGGCCGACCAGGCTGGAAACCTTGTGGTCGAAAATCGGCACGCCGCCCAATTCCGCGCAGCCGCGTTCCCGCATGCGCCCGGCCAGCTCCGGTCGCAGCAGGCCTGCCAGGCGCAGCAGCGCCCGGGCCTGAAACGACCCGTCGTTGTACCAATCGGTGTACAGCCCCGCCAACATCCCCGCCCGTCTAAGTGCCCGCGGCATCGCGTAGTGACGCCGCGCCCCATCCTGCACAACCGCCACGCGAAGCTTGCTATCCACAGGTCACACCGTTTACACTGCCGAAAACCCAGCTCGTCGGACCCCGAATCACAAATTAGGGCCTCCCACAGGAACTCGCCTCACCCGCGCGTAACGGTAGGCCAACCAGGCGGGGATAAACATGAACAAGCTCTGGAACACCGCCGGCTCGATGCCCTGCGTGATCAGATAAAGCAGTACCACAAGCCATGCCACAAAGTAGCCCTGATAATCAGGCCGCCGGGCGTACACCGCTCCCGCGTAGAGGCGATGTGTGAAATAGCCCAGCAGAAACCAGAAAACGGGAAACAACCACCAGAACTGCACGTACGCGTCCGCGAAGCCGGTGGGGGCCACACCCCCGGGCAGTTTATTAACCCCCAGCGCCCGGCGCAACATCGGCACGACGTGCGGCGCAACCCAACGGCTGACCCACTCGTATTTATACGGGAAAAGCTGGTGGGGTAGGAAAATCACCGCGGCGTCCGAAAAAACCCGGCCGTAGTCCCAGTTTTGCAGCTTCTGCACGGTCTGGATGCAGTACGCCCCGACGACGAATTCCCGCCCGGGGCCGTATTCGTGCCCGCCCCCGCGCAAGAACCGCCCCCCCGCCACCGCCAGCGCTGCGAAGCGGTTCGGCGCCCGGCCACTGCCAACGATCGACCGGGTTTCGGCCAGCGTCATCATCACAACCGCGGCCGCGAAGCCGAGGATCAACACCCAGGGCTTGCGCGGCCGCGTACCCCTAAATAGAAACGGCACGGCCACCAAGGCCAGCATGATCCCCGTGACGCCCCGGCCACCGTACACGAAAAACCAGTGCACGCACCAGTACAGCGCCGCCGCCACACCGGCAACCGCGGGCCAAAGCAGGCGCCTGTCCAGCATATAGGCCTGGATCAGCACCACCGCCGCGGGCAGCTGCATAAACCCCCAGTCCCTGATATAGCCCGTCGGCCAGAAATGGATGTTGCCGATGAGCGCCAGCAGCGCCATCAGCAGCCCCGCCTTCAGCAGCCTGCCGGGATCGAAGGCCCGCGGTGGAACGCCTCCCCCCGCCGCGCCCCGGCCCCTGCGCCGTCCCCGCCGATACCAGCCGGCGTACAGCGACAGCAGCGAGGCCGCGGCGATCAGCTCGAATTCGACTAGGTACGTTCCTGCAACGCACCGCAGGGCGGGCGCGGGGTCCAGCAGCAGCTTGCGCCCCGCAATCCCGAAGCCGATGCCGCCGGCCAAGACCATCGGGTGGAACGGGTCCCGGATCTGGCCCAGCAGGTACAGGACCAGCGGGGCCAGCGAGATAAGCGCCAGCGCTAGGCACGCTGCACGCAATGCCATGGCGAACTCCGGTAGGCACCCGGTTGCGCAGGCTGTCGGCTACTTCTTCCTGGCCAGTAACAGCAGTTCCGCGCCCTCAAGCCGGTCGGCGACACACACATCCTCCGAACCAGCCTCCCAAGCCCGAATC
>JAJYFE010000220.1 GCA_021785435.1 Planctomycetota bacterium | reverse complement strand
GATGACGGGCTGGAGCTGCTGGAGGCGGACATGGTTTCAGCCTGTTTGATTAAATCGTCCAGAGCAGTGATCACCCGCTGCTGGGCGCGGCGGGTGGACTGACCGCTGCGGCCCTGGTTGAGATTCTTGGCGCTGCGCTGCATGTTCTTCAGAACGCGGGTGAAGTCGCGCTGGATGCGCTGGCCGGAGGGGGCCGGTGCCTGCCGCAACGGACCGGGGCGGGCGGGCCAAGTCTCCATCCGCCAAAGCCAAGCCCGCGGCAAAGCGGTGGGCACGGCCGCGCCGGCAGAAAATCCGCAGAGGACGCAGAGGATGCGCAGAACGCGGCGCGGCGCGGCTGTAACCGAATACCTAGCCCCCGGTCCGCACCGAGGCGGATCCGCTTCGGCGGATTGAAGAGTCGCCGGGGTGACCTCTGCCGGGAGTAACGCTCCGCCGAACCTCGGAATCCTTGCGACGAAAAACCATCTTCGCGTCGCGCGAAGCAACATGCAGATTGTGATCCCGAGCCGCCTGCCCGCCGCAACCATAACCTCCCGGTCGCCAAGGGAAACTGAAGGATATCGGGATAAACCGCGCCACGAAGACACGAAGCACCCTTTAGAAAAGCACCAGGCAACTACTGGTTATTCTACCAAGAAACCACGCAAAGTTACGCCGGGTATTGGGGGGAAGGTTCTTCGTAACCGTTCACCGGCTCAAACCCGACCCCGCGCTGCGGTTTAGTCGCCACGGCGACCTTGGGGCTATGAGGTGTTCGCGGTCTTTTGTTTCATAGCCCTTGTGATAGCCCCGATGGATATCGGCAGATAAACACGGGGGCCGGTGCGGCGCGTGAACGGTTATGGTTCGTCGTGCCTCGCGGCGACGGTTGGGGCGGTGATCGTCGCGCCGTACGGCGTAATCTCTATCACCATCACCCGGTTTCTTCGCGCCGTGCGAAGATGGAGGGGCGAGGCGCGAGCAAGTCCTTCGTGTCCCGTGTCGCAAGATGTAAAATCCGGGTAAGCTGGATAATTGTGGATCTAGACCATGGCCGACGCAGTTTTCCATCTTGAAAGCCCCTTTAAGCCTACCGGCGATCAGCCGCAGGCCATTGAAAAATTGGTGCACAATTTCCAGGCGGGCGCCAAATACCAGGTGCTGATGGGGGTAACCGGTTCCGGTAAAACCTTCACCATGGCCCATCTCGCCGCCCGTCTGGGCCGCCCCACCCTCGTCATCAGCCACAACAAGACTCTCGCCGCCCAGCTTTTTGAAGAATTCCGCGAGCTTTTCCCCCGCAACGCGGTCAACTATTTCGTCAGCTACTATGACTACTATCAGCCGGAAGCCTACATCCCCCAACGCGACATCTATATCGAAAAAGATGCCGCCCGTAACGACGACTTGGACCGCCTGCGCCTCGCCACCACCAGCAATCTCATCGCCCGCCGCGATGTGCTGACCGTGGCCTCCGTAAGCTGCATTTTCGGCTTAGGCTCGCCCGAAGAATACAAGAAAAAAGTTCTCGCGTTGCAACGCGGCACGACGCTGGGCCGCGAATCAATTCTGCGGGCGCTGGTGGATTTGCAATACGAGCGCAATGACATTGAATTTAGACGCGGCGTCTTCCGGGTGCGCGGCGATGTGATCGAAATATTTCCAGCCTATGAAACCACGGCCCTTCGTGTGGAGATGTTCGGCGATGACATCGAAGCGATCTGGCACATTCATCCGGTCAGCGGCGAACGCTTAACCGAGGAAACCACCGCGTTTATCTACCCCGCCAAGCATTACGTGGCCGATGACGACACCATGGCCCGCGCCGTGCAGGCCATCGGCGAAGAACTCCGACAGCGCACCACCGAACTGCGCATGCAAGGCAAACTGCTCGAAGCCCAGCGGCTGCTGGCGCGCACCAAATACGACATGGAAATGCTCCTGGAAACCGGTTTCTGCAGCGGCATCGAAAATTATTCCCGGCATATCGCCGGCTTGCCGCCCGGCTGCAAACCGTTCACGCTCATCGACTATTTCCCCAGAGATTATCTGCTGATGATCGACGAGTCCCATGTGACGATCCCCCAGCTGCGCGCCATGTACGCCGGTGATCGGCATCGCAAGGAAGTGCTGGTGGAACATGGCTTCCGGTTGCCGTCGGCCCTGGATAACCGCCCGCTCCGTTTCGAGGAATTCCAGACGTTGTGGAGCCAGGTGCTCTTCGTTTCCGCCACGCCGGGCGACTATGAGATCCAGGCCGCCGGCGGCGAAGTGGTCGAGCAAATCATCCGCCCCACCGGCCTGATAGATCCGCGGATTCATGTGTGCCCGGCCCGCGGTCAGGTGCCGGATCTGCTCGAGCAGGTGCGGCAGCGTGCGGCCAAAGCCCAGCGCGTCCTGGTCACCACGCTGACCAAACGCCTGGCCGAAGATTTGTCCCATTACCTCACCGAAGCCGGACTGCGCTGCAAATATCTGCACAGTGACATTCAAACTTTCGACCGCGTGGATATTCTGCGCGAGTTGCGCGAAGGGAGCTTCGATTGTCTGGTGGGCGTGAATCTGCTGCGGGAAGGCCTGGATTTACCGGAAGTTTCCATGGTGGCCATTCTGGACGCCGACAAAGAAGGCTTCCTGCGCAGCGAAACCTCGCTCATCCAAATGATCGGACGCTGCGCTCGCAACGTTGAGGCGGAGGTTTATCTGTACGCGGACCGGGTGACGCCGTCGATGCAGAAAGCGATGGACGAAACCAATCGCCGCCGGCGGATTCAGCAGGAATACAACCAGGTCCATGGCATTACGCCGCAGACAATCCATAAAGAGATTCGCCATGGACTGGAGGTGGAGCTGCGCGCCCGCCGCACGGCGCGGGATCTGGTGGCGGCGTCGGACGATCAGTTTGAAACGCAGGAATTGATCCGCATGTTGGAGGAAGAGATGCTCGAAGCGGCCCATGATCTGGAATTTGAAAAGGCCGCCCAGATCCGCGACAAACTCAAGGAACTCCGCGGCCAGGCTGCCGCCGCGGGTGATCCCGATGCCCCCCAGGCCGCCGCCGAACACGACCGCCAACTCGCCCAAGCCATCGACCAGGGCATCGCCAATCGTCTGGCCAACCGCCCGCACGCCACGTCGCAGCAGAAAAAAATCCGCCGCCGTTCCCGCGGCCGCTGAAGACGCCAGTATTGCCCGTAATACAAACGCACCACTTCACGGCTGCCAACATCCAAACAAAAACATTTCTAAAGCTTCCCGGAGCGACGATAGCAACTTCCCACGCGAAGATTCCGGGCAATGGACGGCCGGCACTTCTTCAATCCAGCCGATCCACCCGCCGGCCTCCGGCTTGATTACCGCGGTGTAGATTGGACGCATAGCCCGTGCTTCTTGGCGAATATCATAGCAAAAGGCACGGGAAAAATATCCGGATGGCGCCAGGCGTAAAAGCCGCCACGCCAACGATGCTCGGCCGAGCACGGGTAAATCATGTAATGAACCTCCGCTTCTAGAGCGGTTCTCAAAAGTTTTGTCCTATGAGGATCCGCCGCAGGCGGAGCGGACCAGGCCCGGATTGTTGAAGAGGGATCGCAGTCCCTCATCCACACGGGCGGCCAATTCTTCGTGCGTGTTG
>JAJYFE010000095.1 GCA_021785435.1 Planctomycetota bacterium | reverse complement strand
TAGGTCGTGTTGACGAATTTTCGGGTCATAATAAAGGCGGCGACCAGATGAACGAAGGCCATGAAAGTGCAGGCCAGTTTGTCGTAACGTGTCGCGATGGCGCGGAACTGTTTGAACCGGCCCACCAGTCGCTCCACGCCATTGCGGCACCGATAGAGTTTCCGGTCATGGGGAATAGGTCGGCGCCGATTGCTTTTGCTGGGAATCACGGCCTGGATGCCGGCGCGATGCAGGTCGCCACGAATCGCGTCACTATCGTAAGCTTTGTCCATCACCGCGGCGCGGATTGGACAACGCTGGGGGACTGCGGCCAGCATTTCGTCCACCACCGTCGCATCGTGTTGTTGCCCCGGGGTCAAGACGGCGGCCAGGGCGGTTTGTTCGTCCGCCGCCGCCAAGTGCAGCTTGGTGCCCCAGCCGCCGCGGCTGCGGCCCAGCCCTTGGGCTTCTTGTCCCCCTTTTTTCGGGCAGCGCCGGCCGCATGCGGGTGGGCACGAATCACCGTGCTGTCGAGAAACAAAACCTTGACCGTATCCAGGAGGCTCTCCGGTAAACGTTCGAACAGCGTTTGCCAGACCCCACCCCTTTGCCAGCGTCGAAACCGTTGGTATACCGCATCCCAAGCCCCGAAGCAGACCGGTAAGTCCCGCCACGGAATGCCGGTGCGCGCGCGATACAGGACCGCTTCGACAAATTGCCGATCACTGATTTCCGGCGGAGCGCCGGCACGCGATTTGACCGTGGCGATGACCGCCCCCAGCTTCGCCCACTGCGCATCGGTCAGAATGAAACGAACGTCTTCCATAACGATTCTCTTCTATGCTGAGCATCCACGCTCAATCTACACATTGGAATGGAACCGTTGGAATTCATCAACACGACCTAGTATTACTCTGTTAAGTAGTTAACAACGATTCTGGCTGCGGCCATAGTTCCGGCATGAAATGGAACTCAGCCCACTGGCAGCGGAAGGTTGGCGAACTGCAGAGTTTTATCAAGCCCCTGGTCGCCGACGTCGGGCGTAGCGAGCGCCGGGAGCGTGCGGCCCTGTACGTGCCGGGCCTGCTGATGCCCGGCCAGCGTAAAGCGATCGAGCCTATGGCCCGACGCTGAGGGGTGGGCAGCCAAAAACTGCAGCAGTTGATCTGCGGCAGCCCGTGGCCGGATCGTGCCGTGTGGCGGGCCATACGGCGCGAAGTCACCCCGGTGGTGGAACCTTTGTATGCCTGGGTGGTGGATGAGACCGGCTGGCTCAAGCAGGGGAAGGAGTCGGTGGGGGTGAGCCAGCAGTACTGTGGGGCGGTAGGCAAACCGGCGCCGTGCCAGGTCGCGGTCGAGCTGGTAGTCACGGATGGCGAGGTGGCGGCTCCGATCGGAGGGCGACGGTATTGACCGGAAACGTGGACCGTGGATGGGCCGGGGCGGAAAAAGGCTGGCGTTCCGGAGGAGGTGCCATTTCAAAGCAAACCGGAAATTGCCGGCGCGCTGATTGCCGAGGCGTTGGTCGACGGCGTAACGGCCGCTCCGATCCTGGGCGATTCGGTGTACGGCAACGCGGGGGCGTTGCAGAGCCAGATTCGCGGGTGGGGCTGGGAATATTTTTTTAATGCCGAGGAGCGCTGGCTGGGCTGGATATCTCGCCCCAAGCTGCGCCGCGGCCCGAGGTATTGGACCGTGGCCAAAACCGCCCCCGCGGGTCAGCAGCTGCGTCCGATGGCGGAAGACTTCAAGCCGGTCGAGTGGCACACGGCGGCCTGGCACGCCGCCCAGGGGGAGAAGCGGACCACACGACTGGCCTGGAAACAGATTTTTCTACATGGCGATTTAAATGCGCAGACCGGGGAATGGCCGCCGTGCTGGTTGGTCGTGGATTGGCCCCAAGGCCAGGCCGACTCGTATCACCTCTACGTGGCGTGGCTTAGGCAGCCCCCCTCCCAAGGCCGGATGCTGCGCCTGAGCCGCGGGCGCTGGCCCATCGAACAGTACTTCCAGCGTGGCAAGGACGATTGGGGGCTGGACCATTTTGAGGGCCGAAGCTGGCGCGGCTTCCACCATCATCTAACCATGTCGGCCATCGCCTACCTGTTTGTGGTGGTGGACTCCCTGCGCACCAAAAACAACTTCCGGCCTGACGTGGGATCAGGCGTTACGCGCGATGCAACCATTCATCGTGCGTTCACGCCGCTTCTGTCCCTGTCGTCTAACGCAATTTGAGAACTTTTTGCCTGTGGCTACTTAACAGAGTAATACCGGCCCGGAGGTCGCCCGCGGCGACCTCCGGGCTATGAAAAACGGCCGGCTCAACAGCGTACCCCACGCGGCACGGAACTCCTGCCCTGGAAACGGCACTGGCGCCAAATCTGTCATACACCCCGCGGTGAAGGGCAACGCCAGAAGTCTTGGACGTGCTACACATTGGCGGGATATGATGGGCGGCGCTGGTCGTGGGATGGAGCAAGGCGCAGGCCATGGAACAGAGTTTCGCAGTCCACTGTGACGCCGAGCGCCGCCTGATCACCATCAATAATCCCGGGGCCGCCTCGGCCGGAGGGGTGACTCGAGGCAGTCCTGCTGCCCCGCGGCGAGATGGGGCGACCGGCGATCTACCAGGGCGGGACCAACATCGGTTCTATCGGCTGGCGGCGGCAGCGGCGGTCATTCTGATGGTCTCGTTCCTGGGGCAGTTGCCCACCAGCGCGGACTGGTCTGATTTCGCGTTTTGGGATCCCGGCTCGGTACTGAAGGCGAACCTGCTCTTGGCGCGCGGATTTAAACCGGGCATCGACTTCGGCTACACGCACGGGTTGGCATCCCTGGCGGTGGAAAGTTGGGGGTTCGCCTGGCTGGGGCGGACGGCGGCGGCGTATTTGATTTTGACCGCCGGCATGGAATTATTGATGGCGCTGGCGGTGGCGCGGTTGGCGGTGGCGTTCGATTTGACCGGACCGGCCACGCTGTTTCTGCTGGCGGCGCTGCCGCTGGCCATTGTTCCGTGTTACCCGACCTTAACGCATCCCCTGCAGGCGTTGCTGCTGTTGTGGGCCTTGGCGGCGCAAGCCCAGGGGCGGCGCCAGTGGGCGTTGGCGCTGATGACCGCCGGCGTGTTGGTTCAGCCCTCCATGCCCTATGTCTACGGATTTATTCTGGTGCTCTGGACTCTGCGGGCCTGGTGGCGGGAAGATTTGCTCCCGGGACCCGTTCGCGCGCAACCTCAGCGCAACCACCACCGGCGTAGCACACTCGCCCTGTTCCAACGAACGTGGGCGGCACTGGCCACCGGTGTCGTGCTGGCGGCGCTGTTGGCGTGGCGCTTCGGCGGAGCCTCCCTGGCGGCCACAATCCTGCCGATCTCGGGCGCGCGGACGTATCGGGATTACGGCTTTGGCTTTTTATCGGAGGGCTTGAGTCAATTTCTGTTTCCGGCCGGGGCGCCATGGCTGTATTATCTTTTCACGCCGGCCGGCCTGTGGGGAATCATGTCGCTGCTGGTGGCGGCGGCCATGGCGGTGACGATCGTTTCATTTCTGGTGGGCCGCGGGACGGGCCATGGTGGATTTTCGATTCTTAGTTGGGTATCGCGTGGCAAGGCCATGGCACGCACGCTCGCCACGGGCGAATCCGCCCAGCTCGCGGCCGGTACTGTGGACTTGCCGGGGGCGTCTGGCGCTTCTACGGCGACCTTCGGCAGCCTGAATGCCCGAGGCGAGACCTTCCTTTCCCTGGGCGCGATGCACCTGTTATTCGCGCTGGGTTTTTACGGCTGGCGGGATTCCTGGCAATCCTACGCCTATCTTCCGGTGATTTTTACGGCGGTGTTGATCTCCGCCACCGGCGCGGGGGTCAGGTCACCATTGGAAGCCCCCCCCGCGACTTCACCCAGTTCCCTCCATCCGCGGCGAGGCGACGCGGGCGGGGACAGTCGTCTCGCCCAAGGGCCGCCCCCGCGGAGGATAATCTCAAGAATCGGACTCGGCGCAGCGCTGGCGCTGTGCATTCTGGCGGTGTTAAGCCAAACCTCCAATTTTCACCGCGCCTGGTCGGGATGGCGAACCAAGGTGCGAACACACCAAACCGGCTACCTGTGGGCCAACCGCAAGCAGTTGGTTCAGTGGCAACAAGCCATTGCGGTCACGCAGGGCCGGCCGACGCTGGCCTTGGTTTTCGGTTATCCCCCATGGCGGCCGCCGGGCATGGCGCTGCCGGAGAGTTGGTATCCAGTGGCGGGCATTCCCACGCGGCGGGAAACGGCGCGGTTAAAACGCCAGATTCTGCGACATCGGTACATCTTGATCTGGCGTCTCTTTCGCCCGCACGATCCGTGGCATAGCGCCGGCTTTGCGCCGATCCGGCGGCAATTTACGCGGATTTTTCAAAGCCGGTATTTCGCGGTATGGCGGCGACGAGGACTTGCCGTACCGCCGCCTTTATCGACGCGGGCGCGTCCCGCGGCGGGGTGAAGGGAAGTTGTGGTAGTTTATGGCCGTCCCGCCACGCAGTACCGCCTCCACATCGCGGCAAACGGTGCTTAGTACGCGGTGCTGGGCTTCATCCGTAAAGGCGGCGATGTGTGGCGTCAGGATCACCTGGTCCAGCCCATTCAGCGGACCCGGCTCCGGTGGCTCCTTCGCCCGCACATCCAGGGCCGCGCCGGCCAGTGTGCCGGCGCGAAGCGCGGCGACTAAGGCGGTTTCATCAATCACCTCGCCGCGGGCCAGATTCAGCAGATACGCCCCCGGCTTCATCTGGGCGAAGCGTGCGGCGTCAAAAAATCCGCGGGTTTGCGGCGTTGCGGGCAGGTGGCAGGTCACGTAGTCCGACCCCTGGAGCAATGCGGCCAGGTCCACCAGCTTGGCCTGCGCCTGAACCACCGTGGCGGCATCCACGCTGACCAGCGGATCGTAGGCCAGCACGGACATGCCCATGGCCTTCGCCCGCATGGCCACTAGAAAGCCAATCCGACCAAAACCGATCACCCCGATGGTTTTACCGTAAAGCTCCGTGCCCATGAAGCGCTTCCGGGCCCACCCTCCCGCCTTGGTATCCGCCGAGGCGACGCTGATGTGGCGGGCGAGAGTCAGCATCAGCCCCAACGTCAGTTCCGCGACGGACAGCGAATTCTGATCCGGCGTGCAACTGACCACGATGCCCAGGCGGCTGGCCGCCTCCACATCGATGTTGTCCAGCCCCGAGCCGGCGCGCCCGACAATCCACAGGCCTTCGGCCGCGGCCAGCAGTTCCGCGGTCACCGGGGTTTGATTGCGGACGATCAGCGCCCGGCAAGGAGCGATCTGTTGACGCAGCGCCTCCGGTTGTCGCCAGAGTTGCGGCTCCAGCGCCACTTCGAACTGCCGCCGGAGCGCCTCTACCGGCTGGCCTGAAACATCTTCAGGAATCAATATATCGGTCATGGCGTACTCCTAATCCGGCTTCGCCGGAACCAAAAAGAATCTCACGCGAAGGTGTAGTCAGCACCGCTCGCGTCGCCATATGGCGACCAGGCTTTGTCGAGTCGCCCTCTTCGGCGACATGATAATGCGGTGGTTGGTCCACGTTCGGCGCCAAACCACCGGGTTATCACCCGGTGCTCCCCAAGTCTTTTCGCTCCGCAGTTTAGTCGCCTCGGCGACCGTAAGCCCGAAACTTCTCCGCACAGCGCGGAGAACTTACACGTTCCGAATCTAATCGGTGGCATTGTATACCCTGCGCGGTCCGGTTTGAAACGACCGGGAGCGACCGGCTGCCGCACGCGTGGTGAAAGTAGGACCTAAAAATGGATTTCCACCTGACGCCCCTGGCCGCGGTGGTCCCGTTCGAGCCAAGACCTTGGAGCTGGGCCGGCGGCGCCCCGCCCCGGTTCCAGGATGGCGGCGGCCAGCGCCAGCGCGGCATCACAGGGAAACGGATGCGCGGTAAGTCGGGGTGAGTCGACGTCGCGGAGACCGGTTCTAACGGGGGTGGGCCGCAATTCCAGGCAGGGTCGGCCGGGCCGGCCGGCGCTGGGCCAGGCCAGCGCCAGCGCCAGCGCGCCGAACCCCAGTTCATTGCTTACGTACCGTTCGTATTGCCGCTGTCCCAAGGCACGCACGGCCCGTACGCAAAGTTCCTTCGCCACGGGCGAGCTCTGATCCGCCCAACACAGCAAGACCGTATCAACGCGGCCGTGGCTCAGCAGATCGCCGGCGCGCTCCAGCAGTCCGCTGACGATCCAGGCGTCATGGATCAGCGTCTCGCACGGCCCCTGAATACCAAAACGAATCGCCGCCAGGGAGGCGGTGCTCGAATACACCGAGCGGGTGAAACACCGGGGCGAAGCATAGCGACCGTCCTGGTCGAACATACTCTCCAAAAACGCCGCGGTGCTGTCCATGGCGCCCCAGCAACTGGTAAATAATAGCGCCACGCGCTGCGGTGCAACGGCGGCCGCGGATAGGCCCGCCGCCCGCCAGGCCTGGGCGATGGCCGCGAAAGCATATTGCGTAACCAGATCCAACGAGCTGTCCGCCGGCTGTCGGTCGTCGGCCAGGGCTTCCCCGATCCAGACGCCCGGCTCCGGGCTTAGATGGCAGGCGTCGGCTACGTGTCGCGCCAGCGCGGCGGCATCAGCATATTGATCGGTCTGCACCCCGATCCCCAGGATTTGTAAACCCGGCCATTTCATGACGCCCCCCGCCCTCCTGGATGGTAACCGCGCCCAAGCTCTAACCTGATCCCGCGCTTATCTTGGTCCAGGCGCGCCGCCCGGGCGCTGAGATGCCCGCCTTATCGTCTCCGGCCCCGGAGTGTAAGCAAGAGTTGCGGGCGCGCCAACCACTTGCGACTGAAAACGGTTGGTGCCGTTTCCAGAACAGACCGCCCCCAAGTCCCGACGCATCGGGACCGCCCTGGGTTCTCGATCCCCCAGCCATTTTCAGAACAGAATCCGTCACCATCTCCCGGAGCACTGATCACCCCGCCGCCATCCGCGGCAGGCCAGCGGAATCCTGGTTGCCCCGGTCCGCCGTCTTGGACAGCACCAGCGCCGTGTTGTTGCCGCCGAAGGCGAAGTTGCAGGAAAGCGCCATCTGGATGTTGCGCCGCATCGTCTCTCGCACCAGCGGCAGCCGACAGTCGGAATCCGCCTCGCGCAGGCCGCTGTTGGGAATCAGCACACCTTCCGCGAGAGCCTGAACGCAAAGGGCCGCTTCAATCGCTCCCGCCGCCGCAAACGTGTGACCGGTCAGGCGCTTGGTCGAACTGACGGGAGGCGCCGTCGGCGCTTGGCCGAACACCCGCTGCAGCACCGCCGCTTCCATCGTATCGTTATCCCGCGTGCCGGTGCCGTGCGCATGGATATAGTCAATGGTCTGCGGCGTCACCCCGGCGCTGGCGAGCGCCTGCTCAATCGCCGCGCTGGCGGCAGCGCCCTGCGGATCGGGTTTGGTGATGTGATAGGCGTCGCACGTGGCCGCATATCCGCGAATAAACCCCAGCGGCTCAACCCCGCGCTGCCGTGCGTGCGAAGGCTCCTCCAGCACCAGCAGCGCGGCGCCTTCGCCGACCGTAATGCCGGGGTGCGTGCGGTCAAAGGGCCGGCAGCCGTCGGCGGCGATAAGCCGTAAACTGTGAAAGCCGGCCAAGATCAGGCGGCAAAGCGCTTCCGTTCCCCCAGCCAGGGCCAGCGGACTGTGCCCGGCGTTGATGGCGTCGCAGGCGGCGCCCAGGGCCATGGCTGATCCGACGCAGGTGGTCAAATTCAAATAGCGTGGCCCGGTCAGCCGGTGCCGCCGGGCCAACAGGGCCAGTGTTTCGTAAGGCTGGACGCGTCGTAAATCGTCCGGGCTGCCGCCGGCGCCGCCGCGCCGGCAGGCTTCATAGTACCGTTCGATCTGCGTCATCCCGGCGATACTGGTGGCCAGAAAGCATCCCATGGGTGCGGCGCCGGCGGGGCGTTGCCGCGGCAGGTCGGCCGCCTGCAGCGCTTCATCGGCGCACAAACAGGCCAGTTGTTGGGTTCGGGCCAGGGAATTCCATAGCCGCGCCGGCAGGTCCGCCGGCCGCGGCAGGGGTGGGCATTGCGCCACTTTAATGGCAGCCAGCGGCGCCGGAAGCGCCCCGTCCCATGGTCTTAACACTTCGCGGCCCGCTTTGATTCCCGCCCATGATTCCGAGCGCGTCAGCCCCTGCGCGGTGAGCATGCCGATGCCAGTAATCGCCACCGGCGCCAATTGTTTCTGTTGGTTCATCCGCTGGACTTCCCGTACAATCCATCATATGGCCGCTGCTGGGAAAGCGATACAATGCTCCCCGCGGCCCTTTTGCAGTGGCGCGAGGCTCTGGATGCAACTGGCCTTTTCCACCAATGCCTTTTCCCGCCATAGCCTGCCTTACGCGCTCCAAACCATCGCCGCGGCCGGTTATAGGGGCGTGGAAATTCTGGCCGATAAACCCCATTGGTATCCCCACCGCTTCCACCCCGGCGATGTCCAGCGACTCCGCCGCCTCCTGGAGCGCCGCCGCCTGGCCGTCAGCAACATCAACGCCAACTGCACCTTCGGTTATTGGAAAGATGCGCCGCCGGAGCCATTCTTCGAACCTTCCCTGATTTCGCCGCAGGCACGCCACCGACAGGCCCGCAGCGCCATGATTCGCCATACCCTGCGCTTCGCCCACGCCCTGGGGGCGGAAAATATCAGCATTACCAGCGGCAAACTGCTGCCGACCATGCCCCCGGAAAAAGCCTGGCGGCAACTGCTGGAATCCCTTAAACCGCTGCTGGACCTGGCGGAAAAATTGCAGGTCCGGATCGGCATCGAATGCGAGCCGATGTTATTTATCGAATGGGCGCAGGAGCTACGCGAACTAATTGATCGTCTAGGCAGCGCCATGCTGGGGGCCAATCTGGACCTTGGCCATTCCGTGGTGCTCGGCGAAGACCTAGAGGTGATCCTGCAACTGCTCCGCGACCGCATCTGGAATTGCCACCTCGAGGACATTGCCGGGCGTAAACATTATCATCTGATTCCCGGCCAGGGAACCATCGATTTTCGCCATCTCAAATCGCAGTTGGACGCCATTGCCTATGACCGCTTTTTGACCGTGGAGCTATACAGCTATCCGGATCGCCCCAAAACCGCGGCCGAAGAAAGCCTGCGGTATTTGCGCCCAATCTTTACCGAATTGGATATATAGCCCCCGGTCCACACGGAGGCGGATCGGCCACGGCGGGCGTGGCAATTTTTCCGGGCGGGGTTGAAAAGGCCGTCTTTTCACGGGGGTTCCGAAGCCCGCTCGCCCCGCTCGCGTCGCCATATGGCGACCAGGCTTTGTCGAGTCGCCCTCCTCGGCGACCGGTGAAACGAAGAGGCGGCAGGTCTGGAGACCTGCACCACAGAATGAAGAGGTGGCAGGGCGGGAGACCTGCACCACAGAGTGGAAACCCGCGGCTAAGGCTGGGGGTGCGGACCGCCAGGCTAACCAGGGGAACCGGTGTGGGGGGGCGCTCCCTGACGGTCGCGGCTCGGTCGGCGGGCGGGCCGCCGGGCGGGGCGTGTTGGGTTGTGGGGCGTGCCAGGTAAAAAGGAAGAATTCAAGGAAGATATCCGAAACGCTGTTTCCCTGCCGTGTTATTGTTTTTTGCTTTACGCTTTTGGCTTCATTTTGCACGTTCGGGGGATGGGTAAGATTGGGTTGGCAGAGAGCGGGGGCCGACGGGCAGCGGAACCCGGGGCGGCGCTGCGCTCTGCCCCGGCTTGGGGGTGGGCGGCGAGACGCCCTGCCCCGGTCCGCCGTAGTGCGTGTGGGGCGCGCCAAGTTTCAAGAGGTTTTGCACCGAGGCGGCCCATGCCGTTGTGGCAGGCTTCGCCAAGTCCGCCAAGTTCGAGATGGGGCCCGCCAAGTTGGTACAAAATCGTAACTCATTTCTATTACCGCACTTGTCAAATCTCCGCCAAGTCCGCCAAGTTGTTTTGTGAGGGGGGTACCGGGACGAGGTAAGAGGCTCACGGTCGCCGAGGCGACTAAACTGCGGCGCGAAGGGCGCGAAAACGAGTGAACCACGGATTATTAGCCGGGAACAACTCTTTTCGAGGCTGATCATGGGTGCGCCTTCATTGTTTACCGTCCCGATATCCGTGTTCCGGTCGCCATATGGCGACTCGCCCTCTTCGGCGACCGGTGGATATCGGGACAGGTTCCGCGATGGCCGGACGGAAGGACTATCGAAGCCATAGCCAAATGGCGAGGGGGATAATGGAAAGATTTTTCACCGATGTTCAACTGTTCCAAAAATGGCGGAGTGAGGCGCCGTTGAGGACGCCACCCCGCCAGAGGCATTCCCCAGCCGACGAGGGCGTCGGCTCTACGAGGGCGTCGGCTCGACGAGGGCGGGCGACGTTGAGGACGCTACCTGCGGCATAGGTCTCCAAAGGCGACTTTTCGACCGGGGGCTATTTACGCGAGGTGGACGCCATTTTCATCGTACCCGCCGCGGCGGGGATCGCACCGATGGCACGGATAAGATCAGTGGAATCCGTGTCATCAGTGGTCGCCATTTTCATCCTCTACGGGTGCGGTGGCGCCCCAGGTTCAGCTGTTCTGAAAATGGGGCGTTGGGGGGCTGCTGGACCACCACCCCCGACAAGGTCTCCCAAGGCGACTTCTCGATCGGGGGCTATATATTTAGCGGCGGCTTCGGCGTGCCGGTCGAGTTGAGGCGGGATGCCCGGAAAAATTGCCGCGTCCCCGCACGCTATAGTGCAAGCGCTGGCTTTGACATTTGCCTTGCCGTGATGTAGGATGCAAGCGCTGGCCTTGACATTTGTTTCCCCATTGGATAGAATGCAAGCGCTGGCATAAATTCGCTCTTGATCCGGAACGCAGGAAGAGGCGGCGATGAACGGAAAGCGGATGACCATCTTGGATGTCGCACGAGAGACGGGAGTCTACTACTCCACCGTTTCCCGCGCGCTCCGCAATGATCGCCGGATACCGGAACCGACTCGCCTAAGAATCCGGTTGGCGGCCCGGCGACTCGGATACGTACCCAATCGCGTGGCCCGCTCGCTCGCCCATGGCGCCACCCACACCATCGGCATCATGCTCACCGACATGCAATCCTATTTTGTCGCTCCCATGGATGAGTTCCAAAACTTTTCCGACCGTTCCAATTACACCCTTTCCGTCCATTTCTGTTCCTGGGACCAGCGACGAGAGCGAAAGGGACTCCAGCACTTTGCTGAAGGCCGGGTGGAGGGTGTGATCTGGGCGCCGGTGCAATGGGAAGGACCGGAATTTGTTCAATCGATCGCGGACCTGCAAGCGGCCCGTATTCCGGTGGTCATGTTGGGACTGCAACGGGATCAACAATCCGTGCCGTTCCACCAGGTTGGGGCCAAGCCGGCCGATAAGTTGGCCCTGGGCCTGGACTACCTGCTTGGTCGGGGTCACCGGCGCATCGGCATCGCCACCGCGACCAATCTAAACGGTCAGCGCGGCCGGCTGCATGTTGAGCGGCTGGCTTTACTGCGCGGTCTGTTTGAAGCCAGGGGCCTGCCGCTGTTGGCGGACGATATCTTCAACGCCGTCGACGAAGACTACGGTGGTTTCGATATCGCCGCCGAGTTGTCACGCCGGGCGCCGCCGCGGCCCACGGCTATTTTTGCCCTGGACGATTTTTTGGCCCGCGGGTTGATGAAAGGATTGCGGGTTCTGGGGCTCAAGGCGCCGGAAGAAATCAGCGTGCTCGGATTTGATGTGGTCGGCGATGAGGCGGCCGGCCGTTGGCCGCTCACGAGTGTTTGGCTGGAAAGCCGCCGCATGGGCGAATTGGCGGTGAAACAGCTGTTTAAGATTATCCGGGGCGAAGCGACCAACACGCCCCCGCAAACGATTATCGTGCCGCCGCGGATCGTGGAAGGCGGCAGTGTAAGGAAAAACGAAACGGATCGCTTTTTTTAAAGGAGTCCCATCATGCGGACACGGCGAAGTCATCCTCGTAGTGGTTCCCCTGTGGGGCCGTCGCGCCCTGTAGAGCTCTCGCCCTCCGTAGAGCCGTCGCGCTCTGTAGAGCCGTAGCCCTGTGTGGGGCCGTCGCCCCCGACGGCTGGCCCGAAGATTGTGGTCCCTTTTTTACAGGAGTTTCCCATGAAAGTGCGACAAGGCATCAATTCCCGCGTAGAGCCGTCGCCCTCGACGGCTGGCGTAAAGATTGTGGTCCATTTTCTACAGGAGTTTTCCATGAAAGTGCGAGAAGGTATCAAGCTCGCCGCGGCGGGTCTTCGATCGGCATGGTCATCCCTGGTTTCGCTGCTGAGCGTATTGGCCGAAAGCGTGGAAATTACCGTGGTCAAGCTGGTTTCCCGGTCCGGCGCGATGGTTGGCCTGGTGTTGACGGCCTTCACCCTCGGGGTCTTGTCCATCGGCGAAGCGCTGGGGGTGCTGGCGGGCTTCCAGATGGCGTTGAATCAGTGCGGTTTTCGCTCAAGGAAGGCCCGCTTTAAGGGCGCCGTGGCATTCACGCTGATCGAGCTGCTGGTGGTGATATCAATTATAGCTATATTGATATCTATACTTTTACCAGCCTTGGCCAAGGCCCGGGAACTGGCCAACCGCGCGGTGTGCATGGCCAACATCAGGGGGATCATCCAGTCCATGATCACCTACGGTCAGTCGAACAACGGCACGTTCCCCGCCATGCAGCCGTTCAACCAGCTCGGCAGCGGGATGGCGTACCTGAACGCCCCGTGGGAGGCTGGGACGAGCGGCAACTCCGGAGGATGGTCCCCCACGGCGGATGCGATGGTGCAGTCCTGGTTCTATCTCGGCCCGGGACAAACCCTCCCCGGGGTTGACGACCCATTCACCAGTATGTGGCTGCTGGTTCTGCAGGGCTATGACACGCCGGCGGGTTTTATCTGCCCGTCGGACCCGATTGGCGGCGCCTACGGCCCATCGGAGCAATACATCACCGGAGCCAACAACGCCCCCGAGTACCAGTCCAGCTTTGGCGTCTGCCCAGCTTCGCCGTGGGAATCGCCTGCGGCGCCCATCACCAACTGGAACGGCCAAGGGCTGAGCTATTCCATCGCCTTCCCGTGGAACGGGGATTTCAAAGCCATCGGCCGGTGGTGGACCACCAACGGCGCCAACACGCTGGTTCCGCTGGTCAGCGATATGGCGCCGTTTGACGATGTCAACGGCGACACCACCGGTACGTTCCTGCGGGTTACCACCACCTTGCCCACGGCCAATACCTATGGGCCGTATATCTACAACTCCGGCAACCATGCGGGCGACGGCCAGAACGTCGGCTTCGGTGATGACCACGTGACCTGGGAAACTTCGCCCTACGTGGGCGAAAACGGTGATAACATTTTCACCTACACCACCGCCACCGGCGTAGTTAACGGGACGACGGATACCAACCAGGTTGGACTGACGGGCCAATATCAGAGCACCAGCGGCCCGATCATTACAACCTATTCGCAACCGTACGATACCTGTATGACGCCGGTCCGTACGGTCAGCGGGGCCACAGCGGCCTCGAACAGCGCCTGGTAAGCGTTGCACGCGGCCGACTGCCGCGGTGTTTCGCGGCTTGGGGTGTGTCGTTGGGGGGCGCGTGCGGGTGGCAGCCTCCCCGCCCTGCCGTTTATCCGCTGCGGCGGGTGATGGGCCGGTGGTGTACGCGCCTGTCGGGGCCGGGGGTGGCATTTTTCCGAGGAGGACGGCGCTGTGCTCTGCCCCGGGCTGGTTTTGGCGGGACGGATTCATAACGTGGGCAACAGCTTTCAACGCCCAGGAAAATGCCGGGCGGATTACGAGATCCGCCGGGCTGGCGGCGGACCAAAATGGACCGTGGTTTGCCTTGCGGCGGGGGTCGTCGGCTTGGTGGTGACTTCGGCCGGCAGCGCGGCAGCGCCGCGGAGGTGTTGGCCGGTCTTGCCGCGGCCCAGCCACAATAACGTCTTCTACCTCATGCCGATATGGGAGCATGGCTTGGATACGCCGAAAACTTCAAACCGCCAACTGCGCGCTCAAATTGCGAAAATGAAAACGGAATTTGGGCGGGGGAACTTTTACAACCAGCTTGGTTTTTCCTCCATTTATACCATCGGCCACCTGCACCTGTTGCTGCGGCAGTTGCGGGTGTTTAAGGAGGAAAATATCCACCGCGGGGTGATCCTGGCCCTGCAAACCCACGATGGCGGGGCGCCCAATCCAAACGGCGATTTGCGCAACTACCAATGGCGGCTCAACGGGAAAACGTGGGCGGGAATTGGAAAACGATACTATTCGACCCCGCAGCATCCGCAAATAGAAGGGCGGGACTGGCTGGTGGTCACCCCGTCGCGCTACGCCACCGCGGTCCGTGCGGAAGTGGCCCGAACGGCGGCGCGCTGGGCCGGGCAGATTAAAAGGGCGATGAAGGCCTATCCCGGCGTGATTACGGCGGTCAACTTCAGCATTGAGGAAGAGCTGGCGGAGGGCGGCATAGTCAACGATCAGTACCTCGGGGATTACAGTCCGTTCGCCATTACGGAATTTCGCGATTGGCTGCGGCATAGGGGATTATACGCCCCCGGCGCCCCGTACGCCGGCCAAGGAGCGCCCCAGGCGATTGTGGGAAGGTTCGTGAAGATCAATGGTCATTGGACCAGCCCCTTTTATGATGATCCGACCCCCAATGCCAACGCCAACGGGCCGGGATACAGGAGTTTCAACGCCACCTTTGGCACACACTTTCGCACCTGGACTTTGAAATATTGGGATTTAACGAAATATCCCGCGCCGATTGTCAATGGGCAGTCTAATCCGACGCCTCACTCGGGTCAGGGGTACACCGCGGGCGGATTCGATGCCCCGCGGGTGGTGAATCATTCGCGTTGGTGGAAGGCGTGGAATTGGACGTATCCGGGCCGCCGCATCGCGTTTCCCCCCGGCAATCCGGCGCATCCGGCCTTCGGATTCCGCCAAGTGGAGGTTGCGCACTTCGTGCGGGATGTCGGCGCTATGCTAATTCGCGACGGCCTGCCGAAAAGGCTGCTTTACGCCCACCAGATTCCAGCGGAATTGATCGGGGACAAGGCCCGCCTGCTTTCCTCCGGCTCGACTATCTGGAGCGGGTACCTACCGCAGAACGGGCACTTGGGCATTACCAGGTTCGGCCCGTTGAATACGGGTCTTATTACCCAGTACAGCAAGAACTGGGGCATTTTTGAATGGCATCCGGCCCCGTTCGCCAAGCCCGGCAGCGTCATTTTGTACCAGCAAACCTTGGCTGATTTGCGGCAATACGTGCCCGCCGGCGCCCACGTGCTGTTTCCCGGCTGGTGGCACGCCGGCCGAGTGGGGAAGATCTTTCCCTTAAACAACAGTATGTTCGCCAAGAGCATCCGCCGGTTTCTTGCCGAACAAAACGATGTTCCGCATTGGGACGGTCCAGCCAAAGCCACGGATTTCTCTCCCCCGACCATGCATGGATTGCGCGTGTATCTCACCCCCACCACGTGCACCGTTTCCTGGTCGAATAAGATCTGGAAAGGGTTGGCTTATACCTGGAACGAATGGCCGCAGTTTAACGGGTTTCAGTTGCAAAGCGCTGGGGGAAAGGGGGCTTGGGAGCAGATTCCATTGCCGCAGCCGGATGCCGTCGCCGTGCACCTTCAGACCCAGCAGGCGCCTCTGCTGTATCGCTACCGGGTGCGAGCCTGGGCGAAGAATGGTTCTACGGGCCGATGGATTAAAAGCGGTGGACTGTGACCAATGAAGTGGCCAGTGACCAGTGACTGGAGAAAGGGGTTGCATCGTGCGAAGACATTCCATTTTCCAGGTGCGGCGCGCTGCCGCCGCACCCGCAAGGGCGGCCAGCGATGTGCCGCCTGCTATGGGAGTGCTGGGGCGGCGGGCCTTTCTGCAGAGCGCCGCCCTGGCCGCCGCCGGAACGCTCGCCGCCTCCGCCTGTTGCTCCGAGGCCCTGGCCCGGCGGGCCCTGGCGCGGCCGCCGCGGTTATCAGATGACGTGGCGCCCGCGGCGCTGCCGCCGCTAACGGGCGCCGCGCTGGCGGCGCGAAAGAAAACGCTCTTTGGCATCGGCTATGAAACGTGGTTTGTGCCCGCGGTGGGTGGGGGCGGCTGGGGCAACGCCGAAGCCACGCCGGTCTTGGGCCATTACTCTTCGCTGGACCCGAAGGTAATCCGCCAGCACGCCCAATGGATTCACGACGCCGGCTTTAATTTTATTTTGATTGACTGGTCGAACAACCTCGGCGGCAACTGGACCAACGGGGTCGCTGAAGGCATCATCGGCGCCACGATGCGCCTGCTGGAGGAATATACGCGCCTGAAGCGCCGGCCGAAATTCGTGCTGCTGCTGGGGCTGGATAACGGCGAGGTTAACACGCCGCAATTCCGGCTCCAGATGAAGCGGGTCGAACAGGAAATCCTGGCCAAGCCCGCCTACGCTCGCCTGTGGCAGCATTTCAACGGCAAGCCATTGCTGTGTATTTTTCCGGTTCCCCCGGCGCCGTATTCCAATCCTGACTTTACCGTGCGCTCCATGGGGGCGTTCCATGAAATCACCCTGAACCCGGGCGGCGCCTGGAGTTGGGTTGACCGCGTGGCGATCGTCAATGGCCCGATGACGCCGATCTTCCCATTTCAGGGGCGCAGCCTGCGGCCCTGGAAGGCCGGACCAGGCTGGTCGCCATCCCAGCATCCGGCCATGGGAGTCTACGCGAGCCATCCGGCAGGTCCCGCCGGCGCTTTGACCAGCCCGCCGTTCACCATCACCGAGCGCGTGATCACTTTTAACTACAGCGGCACTGACTATTGGGTGTACGCCGGACTGCGATTCCCCGACGGAAAGGTGCCCGCCGACCAGACTATCTTTGTTTTGCGCGACGCTTCCACGGGCAGGGTGTTGCGTCGCGCTTTCCCGCCCGGCACGCCCAGCTTTACGATGCGGCAGTGGGACGTGGTGGACCTGCTGGGGCGGCGCGTCGTTTTTGAGGCCCACGCCGCTTCCTCCACCGTGCTGCCCTACGGCGGGGAGTTGGGCTTCGGCGGCCTGGCGTTCACCCGGAGCGAGCAGATAACAGCGTCGGTGGCTTTGGGCGGCAATGAGGCCGGCGGCGGCGGCTGGCTGGATTGGGACGCCCACCTGCGTTGCTCCGGGGCCACGCTGGTGCGGTTCCTGGACGGGGCTTTCCGCTACGAGCCGGAGGTTATCTTCATCCAACAATGGAACGAATTTGCCTCGCCCGACCAGTACGGCGTGGAGGGCAGCAACGACATCGAGCCGACGGTGCTGAGGCGTTTGGAAGGCCCCCATTCGGATGGATGGGGCTACTATTATTTGGATCTGGTGACGAAGTTGGTCCGGCAGTACCGTCAGGGATTCCGCGCACCACAGGTGCTGCTGGACACGCGGTACGCCTGACCCCCGCCCCGTCGGTCTCGCCGCGCGCCGTTTTTGGCTTGACATGCCGGGTTGAACGGGGTAGAATGATTCGGTGTCGCAAGCGCTTGCATAAAGGGCGCCAGCGTGTTTCGAAGGAGTTGGTCATCTTCGGCCTGTGGAAAAGGGATCGGAGAGTCGCTGTAGCGACAAAGTTGACCCCGAAAATCCCGATTGCCAATCGGGATCGCCGTAGCGATTCTTCTGTTGGCATTGGTTCACCCGGTTCAAAAGGAGTCTCTCATGTTTAGTTCGCTGAGAACGGATCGCGGAGTCGCCAAGGCGACGAACTTAACCTTGGGTACTGGTAATACTGGCTCTCTTTTAAAGGAGATCACGATGAGAGCGTA